>JANPGT010000083.1:0-7824 GCA_031424135.1 Chitinophagaceae bacterium | reverse complement strand
CTGGAGCAGGAAATTATCTACTACATCGAAAAAATTGATATCAGCGAAGAACAGGTGCGGCTTAAAAACCACTGCGAATATTTTACCGCGCTGCTGGCAGAAGACAATGATGAGAAGGGCAAGAAACTGTCTTTCATTCTGCAGGAAATTGGCAGGGAGATTAATACCACCGGCGCAAAAGCCTATGATTCTACCATACAGAAATGCGTGGTAATGATGAAGGATGAGCTGGAAAAAGCCAAGGAGCAGGTGCTGAATGCGTTGTGATCGCGAGTAGTGAGACGTTAGGCGTCAGACGTGAATCGTCAGTGGCGCAGAACAAGTTGCCAGGCGGTTGGTGAAGGCAAAATACGGATATGCATGCCGATTGTCGTCTACAGGCTCACCACTGTCGTCTGCCGTCTCACGATTCAGGTCTCCCGATCCACGTCTCACGCTAAGTTATTATTTTTACCGAATGAACGCTTTACAAACCACCAGGATAGTGCTTGTTATTTGTTGCCTGCAATTGACTGCCTGCAATTCAATAGGCGTGTTTGAGAAAACCGTTGCATTTAAAAAGCAGGAATGGGCGGGCAGCAACAAACCTGCATTCTCTTTTACCATTACCGATACAATGGCTGCCTACAATATCTATGTAGTATTGCGCCATACAGATGCTTATAGCTATAATAATATCTGGATGAAATGTACCCGCAGGGGACCAGACACCACCTATACCCAGCAGGTAGACCTTCGCCTGGCCACCAATGGACAGGGCTGGTTGGGCACTGGCATGGATGATATCTGGGAGCACCGCATTCCCATTACACAGGGTGCCACCAGGTTCAGAAGAAGCGGCAATTACGAATTTACGCTGGAGCAGGTGATGCGACAGGAACCCCTGCTGCATGTGCTGAATGCGGGCATCAGGATAGAAAAACAGCAATAGAAAAGAAATTTCTGATTACTGATTTTGAGATTTACTGATTGCTGCTGCTGGACAAAGAAATCTGAAAATACCAAAATCTCAAAATCGGGCATTTCAAATTGTCATGGGTATGCTTAGAAAGAAAAAACTGGCGGTAGCCACCATTGCATACTGGTTTTTACTACTATACATTATTGCCGCATTGATATGGTGGTTTATTGAGCTGCAGCAGCAGAGCCACCAGATGGCCGTTTATAAAATGGTGGAGCTGCAGGCCGGCGACCCGGCTTACCTGCAAAAACTGGAAGCGGTAAATGCAGAAGAGCAGCGGAAGAATGCACAGTTTATAGGCGAAGGATTTATTTTCCTGCTGGTGATTCTTATTGGGGCTGTTTTTGTTTACCGGGCGGTAAGGCGCCAATTAAGAATGGCGCAGCAGCAGCAGAATTTTATGATGGCCATTACGCACGAACTGAAAACCCCCATTGCGGTGGCTAAGCTGAACCTGGAAACCCTGCAGAAACATAAGCTGGAAGAAAGCAAGCAACAGAAACTCATCAGCGCCACCCTGCAGGAAACCAACCGGCTGAATACACTTACTAATAATATCCTGCTTTCTTCGCAGCTGGAAGGCGGCGGCTACAAACTCAGCAAAGAGGAACTGGATTTTTCCTCCCTGGCCGGTAAATGCATTACAGACTTTCATACCCGCTTCCCCGACAGAAAATTGAATACAGATATTGAACAGGACATTGATATCACCGGCGACGCTTTATTGTTGCAGATACTGGTGAATAACCTGCTGGACAATGCCATCAAATATGCACCCGGTACTACCGCCATTGATCTCTCATTGAAGAAAAACGCGCAGGGGATATATTTGAAGTGTGCCGACCAGGGACCTGGTATAGCCGATACAGAAAAGAAGAAAGTCTTTGAAAGATTTTACCGCATCGGCAATGAGCAGGTAAGGAAAACAAAAGGGACCGGATTGGGGCTTTACCTGTGCAAAAAAATCGCCATTGATCACAATGCCAGTATTCATGTGGCAGATAATCAGCCCGCAGGCAGTATTTTTACAGTGCATTTTTTTATATGAGCAACAACGAGACGGTAATATTACTGGTAGAAGACGAAGAAAATCTTCATGAAGCGCTGAAGCTGAACCTGGAGCTGGAAGGCTACCAGGTAGTATCTGCCATGGATGGAAAGCAGGCCCTGAAAGCCCTGCAATCCCAATATTTTGACCTGATGGTGCTTGATATAATGCTGCCCGAAATGGACGGTATTGAGGTGCTGGAAAATATCCGCATCCAGAACAACGATGTGCCGGTGCTGATATTAAGCGCAAAAAATACATCGGCCGACAGGGTGATGGGACTGAAAAAAGGTGCAGACGACTATCTTACCAAACCCTTTAACCTGGAAGAACTCTTACTGAGGGTGCAGAAGCTGATTGAGAAAAACAAGAAACTGCTTGACAGGGAAACGGTGGGCGACGTTTATCAGTTTGGCAAGAACTCCGTTGATTTTAAGGCGCAGCAGGCCATTAATAAAAATGGCGAACACATTCAATTAAGCAAGAAGGAAACCATGCTGCTGAAACTGCTGTTTGAAAATAAAAACGAAGTGGTACCCCGCGAGAAAATATTGCAAACCGTCTGGGGGTACAATGTATATCCTACCACGCGTACCATCGACAATTTCATTCTCAGCTTCCGTAAATATTTTGAAGAAGACAGCCGCAATCCCCAGTATTTTCATTCTGTAAGAGGGGTGGGGTACAAGTACAGTGAGTGAGGGGCAAGCTTTGAGCTGATAGCTATGAGCCGTGAGCGGGTTCTTACTCATAGCTCACAGCCCGGTGCTCATAGCGGTGTTTGCAGCTCCCTTGCCAGCCTTTCTGCCTTCTCCAGTGTTTGGCGCATATCATTCTCTGTATGTACAGGTGTATACAGGGCCAGCTCGCATTCATTTAAAACGTTTTCCAGCAATAGAATGGTGGTGGCCGGCGTGTTGGCCTGCTGCAGCAAACGCATCACCACGGGCTTGCTGAGCTGGCTGCTGGTAAGTTTGAATTTATCCTGCAAAAGATGCCAGACCACCCTACCGGTTTCTCTGTAGAAAAGCTGGCTGTTAACTGCTGTAAGTGCATACCGGGCGGCCTCAAACCTATCTACGGGTGCAGTAAGTGCTTCTTGAGTCATAGCTGCCCCTGGAACAGTTGCCGGCTGATGATTCACCAGCGTTTTTTTCTTACGCTTCAACAGTATTACTATTATTGCGAAGGCAACAAACAACAGCAGCCACAGGAATATTTTATAATCCGGTTCTTTTGCGGCAGCAGTTTTTGTGGCACCGGTTTCATTATTACCGGCTGCTTTCTTTACCGCTTTTTTTATGTCCAGTAAAATGCTGTCTGTTTTTATTGTTTTGTAGGCATTGGCAGCCGGGTCAAAATAAGAAAATTCCACCGGCGGAATGGTAATGGGGCCGGGCTGCTTTACTGAAAACGAATATTGAAACATTTTACTGCCGCTGATGGGCGACACCGTTTTGTCAATGTCTTCTTTTACGATGGGTTCAAAACCTTCTATACCCGCGGGCCAGCTTACCTGTGGTGCATTGATAAGGGGCAGGTTGCCTTCCCCTTTCAGCAATACATTCAATTCCACGGTTTCACTGGCGCTGATTTCCATTTGAGGTACCGTGGCCATAACAGTAAACCTTCCTACCGCCCCGTCAAATGAAGCGGGTTTGCCCAATGGCGGCAGCGGTTTCACGGCAATAGTAACGGGCTTTGATGCAAGGGTTATTTTCTGTTCCTCCAGCTTACCATCAGTAATGCCATTCATGTAATCATCCATCAGCTGCTGCATGGATAATTTGTTGCTGCCGTTCTCCAGCCGCAGGAAGCTTACCGTGTTGTCTATCTCTACCGGTTCAAGATCAAAGCTGCCATCCTGCAGCGGATACAACTGCACTTTGCGTATGATATGGCTATTGTACAGTTTGCCATTTACTTTTTCTACAGTAGGCGCATTGGCTTCCGGCTGCACCATATCATATACGCTGAACTGGCTGAGCGAAGGGCGTTTGGTTACCCTTGATTCTGATTTTAACCTGGAAAATAGACGGTACACCGCAACAATGGGTTCTCCTGCATAGCAGGTGGTTTTGTTTACATCCAGCCGCACAAAAAGATTGTCTTTTATTTTCTCTGCTGCACTTTCTCCCTTTCTTAAAACATATTCTTCATTTACCTCCGGTGCTTCTTCCGGTGCTGCCAGTCCCAGGAAGGGGTTGCTGGGTGAAGGGCTGGCATGTTTGGGTGGGCCATTGGTAATATTAATGGCGATGCTGTTGGATCTCAGCAGTTTTCCATCTACTACAGCAGTAGCTCCGGGGATTACCAGTTTGCCGGCAGCCAATGGCCGCAGAAAATACGTAATGCCCTCGTATTTGGAAGTGGCGCCGTTTACAATGCTCATACCGCTTTGCTGCATGGGACCAGAGACAACTGTAAACCCTTTAAAATCCGGGGGCGCCAAAGATTCAATAGAAGCGGCATTTTCTACAATGTAATCAACCTGTACATTTTCGCGCTTGCTGTATTCCCTGCCGGTAACCACAGTAGAAAACTTTACCTGGGCCAATGCCGGTAGAAAGTTGATCAGCAATAAACAAAAAGAAAGTAATAATTTTCTGATACGCATTGATTAAATGTTTCAGCAAAATTTTATGGAACACAAATATAGGCTTTAGCACCTGGTGAAAGGCCTGCAAAACCTGTTCAGCGGTGTATAGACAGGAATGATGGCGACCATTTTATTTCCACATTTTCCACATTGGCACATTTTCACATTTCTTTAAAGATCGCCCAGCTGCGGCCGCATGATAATATCTTCTACACAGGCCTGTGCAGAAAGTTGGGAGGCAGCGTAGATCATGGCGGCAATATCATTGGCTTCCATGATGCGCTTGGGATCGATACCGCTGCCACTCCAGGAATCTGTATATGCCGCTCCTGGAAAAATACCGGTTACTTTTATGCCGTGCGGTTTCAGCTCTTCACGCAGGTTTTTTGAAAATCCGTGTAATGCAAACTTGCTGATGCTATAGGCGCCACCGTTAGGATAGGCATTTAAAGAGGCTATGGAACAGAGGTTAAAAATGTGACCGCTTTTCCGCTGCATCATAGAAGGCAATAATACCCTGGTAAGATGATAAGCGCTGTACACATTGGTCTGCATCATTTCTTCCAGTGCGCCCGGGGCTTCATTGTGGATACTGCCGGGGATGAACCGGCCGGCATTGTTTACCAGCACGTCTATATGGTAGGCGTTGGCCAGCAGCCATTGGCCAAAATCTTCGGCTTCTTCTTTTTTACTAATGTCCCTGGCCTTGGCTTTTATTTTAACGTTGGGGTAGCGCGTCAGCAACTCTTCCATGGCCTTGTAAAGGGCAATTTCATTGCGGGCGCAGATAAACAGGTTATGCCCATTGGCAGCAAATATTTCTGCAATAGCCCTGCCAAAACCCTTAGAAGCGCCTGTGATTACTATATTCATATGCGTATCATTTTTGGAGCGTGAACGGGTAAAGTTAGTGATGGATAGTATTTTGAAACTAGTTTTTGCGCACAGCGGCCAATTATAAAAAAAATTGTGTTCTTTTACTGTATGTACAGTTACAAGCACCTGTTTTTTGATCTTGACCATACACTCTGGGATTTTGAAGCCAATAGCCGCCAGACACTGGCCGAAATCTACAGCAACCTGCACCTGAAGGAGCGGGGTGTAGATGACCTGGAACGTTTTAATAAGTGTTACCTGGTACACAATGAGAAATTGTGGGACCGCTACCGCAAAGGCTTTATTAAAACAGAAGAATTGCGCTGGAAACGCATGTGGCTGACGCTGCTTGATTTTAAAATTGGCGATGAAAAGCTGGCCCGCGAAATGGGTATCCTGTTTCTTGATCTGCTTCCTACCCGGAAACTGCTGTTTCCGCACGCCATTGAAATACTGCAATACCTGGCGCAGAAAAATTATACCCTGCATCTTATCACCAACGGTTTTGAGAAAACACAGCATGCCAAATTAAAAAATGCCGGGTTGGATGTTTTTTTTACCCATGTAATTACCAGCGAAGGCAGCAACAGCCTTAAACCACACAAAGAAATATTTGATTTTGCCCTTAAAAAAGCAAAAGCAACCGCCGCCGAAAGTATTATGCTGGGCGATGATATAGATGTAGACATTGCCGGTGCCAGGGGCGCAGGGCTTGACCAGGTGTATGTAAACCATTTAAACAAACCCCTGCCGGCCAGTAAACCTACGTACACCATTGCTCATTTAAAAGAGCTGGAAGGTATTTTTTGATTTGGTGATTCTGTTATTTCCTTCGGGCCGTAATAGTGAAAAGATAGTTGCAGCGAAATTGCGGCAGGCAAAGATCCGTGGACGGGTGGGTCGCCCCTGGCTTTACCCTAAAAAAACGAGTCTATAGTGACAAACTGAGCCGCCCCCTGCAACATACATTTTTTGCAGCTGCGTAAAAGGGCGACCCAGCTGAGCGCCTCCCGATGCTTCAGGACCTAATTTCAAATTTCGTGTTTCCTGCAATAAAAAAACCTCCTCATTTTATTGAGAAGGTCCTTATACCTTGAAAGAAAAATTGAATTAGTCTTTTTTAGCTTTCTCTTCTTTACCACAGCATTTTCCACCCTTGGTGCAGGTCTTCTTTGCTTTGTCTTTATTTTTACCTTTATCTCCATGTGCAAAAGCAACACCAGAAATCAGGAAAGCGGCAGTAGCCAGCATGAATACTTTTTTCATATAATTACGTTTTAGATTTTAGCGTTAACAAATATAACCCTCCATTTCCACAATTCTAAGCGTTGCATGTTAAAATTCTCTTTTCCCAAAGACGGGTGAAAAAACCCTTTTTCCCCATTTTCTTCTTGTGCTCTTAGCCACTCTTAGCCCTACAGACTCGCCAGCACCGTTACCCCGCCCTGTACCACCTGGTTCAACTGCACATCTACCTTGGTACCAATGGGTAATAACACATCTACCCGGCTGCCGAATCGGATAAAGCCCAGTTCATTGGTTTGGGCCACTTTCTGGCCTACCTGCAGGTAATTGATGATGCGTTTGGCCAGTGCACCTGCAATCTGTTTAACCAGTATCTCCCCCTTTGCATGCTTTATTACCACGGAGTGGCGTTCATTTTCTGTAGACGATTTTGGGTTCCACGCTACCAGGTATTTGCCTTTGTGGTATTGGTTGTACACTATTTCTCCGCTGAGTGGGTTGCGGTTTACGTGTACATTGGCCGGGCTCATGAAGATGGAAATCTGCAGGCGTTTTTCTTTGAAATATTCTTCATCAAACATTTCTTCTATTACTACCACCTTGCCATCTGCGGGCGCCACCACTTTGTTTTCGTCTTTGGTGAGCTGGCGGTTGGGAATGCGGAAAAACGATATAATAAACAGCAGCAATCCAAACAGGCCTATAAAAATCAGCCAGCTGAGGGCGGGCAAATAGAAGCTGATAAAATAAAAAGACAACAGGTTGAGTATGGCAAAAATGATAACAGAAACAGCAATCGGTTTATAGCCTTCTTTGTGTATGTACATTGGATGAATGTATTGAGTGGCAAAAATAAGGTAAATGAAATGATTTATATGGCGCCCTTCGGGCAGGTGAATGGAACGCGGATTATTATGATTATCAGGATTGTTATGATTAATGGCTATTATGATTCATCATAAAAATCCTGATAATCTGCGTTCCATCCGCCTGGAACTGGCAGCGCATTATTTCATAAAAATCACCACATACAACCATACAAAAGGCGTGGCCAGCAGCAATGAATCAAACCGGTCAAGAAAACCGCCGTGCCCG
>JANPGT010000082.1:0-3782 GCA_031424135.1 Chitinophagaceae bacterium | reverse complement strand
GATTTAAATCAAATCATTCCTGATAACCTGAAATCTATTGTCTCAAAATATTACGACATTATGGACAGGATACCTTTCTGCATTTATATGTATAAATAACGGATTAATCGTCTGCCTGGTTTTTTTATTGGTATTTGCTACAATGCATACGGGGTAACTGCCCTGCTGTTGAGCGCAAAGTTTTACTGATGGCGAAAGTTTGCAAGAAACTGCTGCTGCGGATGACAGCACAGTTCTCAAGCCTGCAATTTGTTGCGTTAAAACGATGGGTGATACCCCACTTGCACCTTGTCCGCGGCTGCTGTGTACGCCACTGCGGGTTAGGTTGCAGGCGCTAAAGGTTGTAACGGCAATAATGAATAATACGGTCAGCATAGGGTTTTGTTATGGTTGCTAGTACACCAAACATGGATATTAGACAGAATAAAAGTATCAGCAAAACCCGTATAATGCAAGTGGGTATTCTACCCAGGAACTATTAACATGTGGAATTCAGTCATGTTTTAGACAAATGGAAATCTTCCGTATTTTTCAACTGATTGATTGAGTGTGTTTTAAGGCAATTGCAATATGGTAGCATTAAATTTGGCCGGCCAGGGTCTAAGTGTAAATTCCGGAAAAAAACATTTCGGCAGCTTCGGAAAATACGGATCAACTAACCGCGGAAGCTGCGGTTCAAATGATGCCGGCAAAGCAGGGCAGAGATTTCTACAAGCAGTTGCTGCTCCAGGTTCCTGCCTTTGGTAATAAAGGAGAAAAATATTAATAATAAATACTTCCTGTAATACACGCAAACGGACTAAAGACTATCGGCTACCGACTTCATACTACTTTAAGATCTCATGCCCCATCTTGTCCCTCTTGGTGGTAAGGTATTTTTCGTTGTGCGGGTTGGAAGGCGCTTCAATGGCGATGGTTTCTACTATTTCTATGCCATAGCCCAGCAGGCCGGCGCGTTTGCGGGGGTTATTGCTCATCAGCCGCAATTTGGTAATGCCCAGGTGGCGCAGTATCTGCGCGCCGATGCCGTAGTCTCTTTTGTCCATAGGAAAGCCCAGGTGCAGGTTGGCTTCTACGGTATCCATGCCTTCTTCCTGCAGTTTATAGGCTTTTAATTTATTAACGAGGCCAATGCCGCGGCCTTCCTGGTTCATGTATAAGATAACGCCCTTGCCTTCTTTTTCTACCTGCTGCATGGCCTTGTGCAATTGCTCGCCGCAATCGCAGCGCAGGGAGCCCAGTATATCCCCGGTAAAGCAGGAAGAGTGTACCCGGGTAAGTACCGGCTCGTCCTTTTTCCATTCACCTTTTATTAATGCCAGGTGTTCATTGGAAGATCCTTTTTCTTTGAAGGCCACCAGCTTAAAATGACCAAATTTGGTGGGCATGTCCACCCGGACAATTTCTTCGATCAGCGAATCGGTTTTCAGGCGGTATTCTATCAGGTCTTTAATGCAAATCAGCTTCAGATCGTACTGTTTGGCAATCAGCTTCAGTTCCGGAAGCCGGGCCATGCTGCCGTCCTCATTCATAATTTCTACCAGCACGCCGGCTGGGTCAAAACCAGCCAGTCTTGCCAGGTCAATGGTAGCCTCAGTGTGCCCGGCGCGGCGCAAAACGCCCCCTTTTTTGGCCCTTAGCGGAAAGATATGTCCGGGTCGGCCCAGGTCGGCCGGGGTAGTAGCGGGGTCAACCAGCGCCAGTATGGTTTTAGATCGATCTTTTGCGGAAATGCCGGTAGTACAGCCATGGCCCAGCAAATCGATGGAAACGGTAAAAGCTGTTTCGTGCAGGGCGGTATTGTTATTCACCATCAGCTCCAGTTGCAGCTCATCGCAGCGTTCTTCTACCAGGGGCGTACAGATAAGGCCACGCCCGTATTTACTCATGAAATTGATGGTTTCGGGGGTGGCATTGCTGGCGGCGGTAATAAAGTCGCCCTCATTCTCCCGGTCCTCATCGTCTACTACTATTACCAGCTTGCCTTTTTTAATATCTTCTATAGCACTCTCAATACTATCCAGCATAATCAGTCAATATTTATACAAAAGTAACAAATCTTCGCGGCTTCCCAGGGCCGCTGTCCGGCAGGTCTAATACCCCAAAAATTGGTCGGTGAAGACATCGGACCACGGATTAACGGATCCCCGGCCTGCTGTCCTCAGCAGCCAAATAGCGGTAAATGTGTTGCAACACACCGAACCCCTGGGTAATATCACCGGGTCAACGCAATTAAATAACGATTAAAAGATGCTTATGTTTAGCTACCGGGCAGATAGCCCTGCCCCGTGATATGCCCGCGAGGGGCATTTTGGGGCAAGGGTGGGTCGCCTTAGAAAACCAGTGATGGCTTCCGCACAGTAACAAGGAGGCTCACCCTGTTTAAACTGCGGTTTGTAGCAGTGGGGCCACGCGGAAGAAAGGTTTCGCAGCTTTCAGGTATCCGGCCTAGTCCGGCATCTCCCTAATTAAAACGGGTATCTATAAACAAGTTATGCAGCATTGCAGTGCCTGTTTTTGCCTATTGTGGGGAAACAATTAAGTTTGCTTTAACAATCAGTCAAATTGACTTTCTTTGCAACGATTTAAATCAAAACTATATGCTTAAGAAAATTGCTGGCTTCTTAACATTGGTGCTTGCCTTCTTTATTACTACTACGCTGCAGGCCCAGGTTACAACAAGCTCTATCAATGGTACGGTTACAGATGTAAAAGGCGAAGCGCTGCAGGGCGCCACTGTTACGGCGGAACACCTTCCGTCAGGCACAAAATATACTACCATTTCCAAAAAAGGCGGCGTTTTTAACATGCCCGGTCTGCGTTCCGGCGGTCCATACAGAGTAACCGTCAACTTTGTGGGCTATAAGCCTCAGGTGACAGACAATATCACCCTTACCCTGGGTGATGCGTATAATATCAATTCAGAACTGAGCACTACCATCACCGACCTGGCGGCGGTAACCATAACCGGCACCAAAAGAAAGGCCTCCGGCGACAGAAACGGTGCTACTACCAATATCAACCCCCGGATGCTGGCTACCCTGCCAACCATCTCCAGGAATATTACCGATTTTACGCGTATTACCCCACAGGCAAATGGAACCAGTTTTGCCGGAAGGGATAACAGGCTGAACAATGTGACCGTAGATGGTGCCAACCTCAACAATAACTTTGGATTGAGCAGCGATTTGCTGCCCGGTGGTGGTAACCCCATTGCACTGGACGCCTTCTCCGAAATCTCAGTGAACATCTCTCCCTATGATGTGAAACAATCTGGTTTTACCGGCGCAGGCATCAGCGCCCTCACCAAGAGTGGTACCAATACTTTCCATGGAAGTGTGTATGGTTCTTACCGCAACCAGAGTTACAATGGTACCAATGTGGCCGGCACCAAACTGCCTTCGCCGGCAGCCACCAGCAATAAAATATACGGTGCTACTTTTGGTGGTCCCATTGTAAAAAATAAACTGTTCTTCTTCTTAAGCGGCGAAATAGAAAAAGCCAACCAGCCGGGGGTTACCTCTTCTCCCAAAGGCGGTTCAGGTACAGGTACCGTGTCCAATGTGCCCGTCGATTCGCTGAAGAAGTTATCTGACTACCTGGTGAGTAAATATGGCTTTAACCCTGGTGCTTACGACAATTTCCCCACGTTTGCATCAGACAACTATAAAGTACTGGCCAAGATAGACTGGAACATCAGCACTGATAATACGGGTAGTAAAAAGGGTAACCTGCAATTAAGTGCGGAACGAGCCAAAAATATAGTCATCTACCTGATACAG
>JANPGT010000081.1:0-5825 GCA_031424135.1 Chitinophagaceae bacterium | reverse complement strand
GGCAAACAAAAAAGCATTTGCCGCATTGTGAGCAAAGATCGGCATCCCAAACAGGCACCTGTTCTGCAAGGTTTCTTTTTTCATAGCGCGTAGTGGCAGAAGGATAGGTGCCATCTGCCGGAAATGCGCTCACGGGCAGTTCGTCTCCTTCGCCGGCAATAATCCGGCCCAGTACTTCCTGCACAAAAGCTGGTGCATCACCGGAGATAGAGGGCTCGTTGGCAATATGTCCAACATGCAGGCGATAAGTATCTATCAGTGATAAGTTCTCCAGGGTTTTATCAACCGCATCGTAGTTCTTTTGCACCACCGCTTCTCCCTTTCTGCCATAGGTTTTGCGGATGGCATTTTTTATCAGGCTGATGGCCTCTTCCTTTGGCATTACATTGGAGATGGCAAAAAAGCAGGTCTGTAAAATGGAATTAATACGTGAACCCATGCCGGTTTCTTTGGCTACCCTGGAGGCATTGATAACATATAGTTTGAGGCGTTTGTCAATAATTTCATCCTGGATGGTCCTGGGCAGGTGTTGCCAGACTTCGTCCTTTTCATAGGGTGCATTCAGCAGGAAGGTGGCACCGGGTTGCACGTCTTTCAGTATATCATATTTCTCCAGGTAATGAAAGTGATGACAGGCTACAAAATTGGCTGAATTCACCAGGTAAGAAGACCGGATGGGGTTTTTGCTGAACCTCAAATGTGACACTGTCAGCGAACCGGATTTTTTAGAATCATATACAAAATAGCCCTGTACATGATCGCCGGTGGTTTCACCTATAATTTTTATGGTATTCTTATTGGCGCTTACGGTGCCGTCTGCACCCAATCCAAAAAATAGCCCGCGGAAATAGTGCTGATCTTCCAGTGTAAAATGTTTATCGCAGCTGAGGCTGGTAAAGGTAATATCATCTTCGATGCCTACCGTAAAACCATTCTTGGGTTTATCTTTTTTCAGTTCATCAAAAATAGCCATTACCATACCTGGGTTAAACTCTTTGGAAGCGAGTCCGTAGCGGCCGCCAATGACCAATGGCATCGCCTGCGCCCAGCCCGCATGCAGGGCATTAATAACGTCCATGTACAGCTGCTCACCAATGGCGCCGGTGTCTTTACTGCGATCCAGGACAGCAATTCGTTTTA
The DNA here is from genome assembly GCA_031424135.1 of Chitinophagaceae bacterium. GTDB lineage: Bacteria > Bacteroidota > Bacteroidia > Chitinophagales > Chitinophagaceae > JACMLD01. The sequence goes on along the minus strand of JANPGT010000081.1, from coordinate 4,685 downwards.
CTGTTGTGGGCAATGCGTTGATAAAGTGTTTTACTGAAAAAGGACGGTAAAGATGTACATGCAGGTAACCGGTTTTACCTGATTTACTGTTAATAAAGTCAACTGTTTCGTGAACGGGGCCGGCACCCGAACCCATAATGATGATAATATCTTCCGCCTGGGGGTGACCATAGTATTCAAAAATCCGGTAAGCCCTGCCGGTGAGTCTTTCAAATTGCTGCATAGTGGCTTCCACCACTTCTGGTACCTTCCAGTGAAACTGGTTGCTGGCCTCTCTTCCCTGGAAAAAAACATCGGGGTTTTGGGCGGTGCCGCGTATAAATGGATTGGCCGGGTTCAATGCGCGTTGGCGGTGCCTGGCAACATCATCCATATTTACCATTGCTTTTATGGTATCGTCGGGTATAATTTCAACCTCATTCAGTTCGTGCGAAGTACGGAATCCGTCAAATATATTCAGGAATGGAATACTTGATTGTAGTGTGGCGGCGGTAGCAATCATTGCCATATCGTGTGCCTGCTGCACGTTATTGCCAAAGAGCATGGCGAAACCGGTAGAACGAACGGCCATCACATCGCTGTGATCGCCAAAGATGGACAATGCGTGGGTGGCCAGGGCCCTTGCAGCAATATGAAATACCGTAGGCGTCATTTCTCCTGCAATTTTATACATGTTGGGAATCATGAGCAGCAGCCCCTGTGAACACGTAAAAGTAGATGCCAGTGCGCCGCCCTGCAATGCGCCATGGATAGCACCGGCAGCACCTGCTTCGCTCTGCATTTCAATTATCCTGGGCACTTCGCCAAAAATATTTTCTTTGTTATCACTGCTCCATTCATCGGCCCATTCGCCCATGGCAGAAGAAGGGGTAATAGGATAAATAGCACAGACTTCGCTGGTTTTATAAGCAATATGCACAGCGGCTTCATTGCCATCCATTATCGTAGTAGCAGATTTTTGATCAGAGCGGGTGGGGGAAGCTGTACCGGCAACTATCGTATTTTCCATACTGGTTGGGTTTGTACTGATTTAATAAAGTACAAATTATTACATCCCGCAGCCGCAGGAACTGACCAATATCAGTAAAAGGGATGATTTATTAACAGGCGGAGATCAGCTGCAGCGGGCCTATGCGGGAGGCTGATGCACCAGCAGCCACGAAAACCCGATGTGTTTGATGGCATCAGTAAAACTTTCATATTCCAGTGGCTTTACAATATAGCTGCAGGCACCCAGTGCATAACACTTTTTTATATGAGGGTCTTTGTTGGAGGAAGTAAGCATCACTACTGGAATGGATTTGGTGCGCTCATCCGATTTTATTTTTGCAAGTACTTCTATGCCGTCTATTTTAGGCATTTGAATATCGAGCAATATCAAACTGGGAGGTTGAAGAATATTTCTTGAAGCGGAAAATTTCCCGGTAGCAAAGACAAACTGCAGTGCTTCTTCGCCGTCTCTTACGTGGAAGAGTTTGTTTGCCAGCTGGTTTTTACTAAACTCCCTGATGGCCAGTTCGGTGTCTATGAAATTGTCATCTACTAATAAAATATCCACTGTACTGGAATTCATAACATGCCGGTTTATGATAATGAATGTACGCCGTTTATACAGCTTACAGGCATTTGCGCTTACATTTATTTATTATTTGAACTGGCATTCATTGGTTGGCTGTTGTCTAACGGCCAGGGGGCTTTAACGCCGGTCTGCGGTACCCGGCAGTATTATCCTTTAATATAAATAGAGGCAAGCTCTTTTAGCTGCAGCACATTTGCTACATTCATTTTCTTAAATAATTTTGCTTTATGCGTGCCAATGGTAGAAGCCTGCAGGTTCAGTAACCGGCCTATCTCACTTAAAGTTTGACCATTCAGCAGCATAGACGCTATTTCAAATTCCCTTGCAGACAGTTTATCAAACGGGTTGCCGGGGTTGTCTGTAAAAGAGTCTTCTGCCAGCCGTTCTGCCAGCGTTTCGCTGATGTATTTCCTGTTATTAAGTACCAGGTTAATGGCCCTGATAGTCTCATCAAATGTAGAATCTTTCGAGAGAAAGCCTTTTGCGCCAGCCTTTAGAAATCTTTTGGCGTAGATGTTTTCCGGGCTCATGGAAAACATCAGCACTTTCGCATCAGGATATTTAATGTGTATATACTCCATCAGCCCAAGCATGTCATTCTGGGGAATCTGCACATCCATCATTATTAAATCATAACTGCGCTGCTTTAACTGGCTGATGGCTTTTTCACTGTTCTCCGCCTCAAATATCTCACAGGGCTTGTACAATTCCGCCAGTAGCCCTTTTACTCCTGACCGGACGACAAAATGGTCGTCGATAAGCAGAAACTTTTTCATAAGTGTTATTTAAAAAAAAGCATACTGGTTTGTATGTAGACAATGTACATATTCTTCTACATCAGCAATCGCGTTCAATCTATTGAATTTTATTTATTTGAAGACGATATTTGCAGCGGTGCTGAAAAATAAAAAAAATGAAAATGATTTCAATCAATTGGTAACTTTTTCGTTTCAGTTCCCAGCATTTTTCTGAAATCATAAAATCCAATACCTGTGAGAGAAATATATGCCAGTTGCCCACCCGTTCTTTTGTTGGCAATCCCGGCCCCTGATAAAATGCCCAACAAAATTGTTGCAACGGCATTACCTGCAGGTTTTTGTTTTCCATCCATGCTGTCTGCGGCTCTAACTATGCAGCTTATAGCCACTGCTGCACAAAATTTTTCAGGAAATCCGCTTTGTTGTCTATTAAATCCTGTTCTATGAATTTGCCCACTGACCTGGAACAGCCGCCTGTGCATGCATTGCCGGAAAGACTGATGAACTGCCTGGTTGCAGGTTGTTTTATCATTGGCATGGCGCTGGCAGGTATCTATAACACCTGGCTGCTGGCTGCAACGGCTGGTGGGATATCTTTATTGGCCTGCTATCTTACAAGGCGCCTGCTGCCCGAAAAAGATCTTTATCAATATGTACAAAGTGCAGCAATGGGTATCTTTATATTACAGTACAGCTACCAGCTCCATGGTCTGCTGGAAGCATACCTGTTTGCTTTTGTACCGGGGGCCGTCCTGGTAACTTACCGTAACTGGAAATTACTTTTACCGCTGACCATTATTGTTATAGCCGATCAGCTTTTTTTAGGCTACCTGCAGTTTTTTACGGGCTGGCACAGCCCTCTTACCCTGGCAGCTCAGCCAAACATGCTCATGTTTATTGTACAATGCCTGCTTACGCTGGTTATTTTTTCCCTTTTTGCTTTAGGCGCCTGGTATTTACGGAAAACATGGCTTGGTAATATGGCCCAGCGTTTTGAAAGTGCACAACTGAGAAAGGCTTACCTGCAAAATGAATTCATCACAGAACTCAGTGAAAACCTGCGGCAGAGCAATGACTTACTCAGCCAGGCCAACCAGGAGCTGGAAATTATCTTCAAATCAATAGAAGCCGTTATCTTTTCGTATGATTGTACGCAGGGCAGGTTTAAGCATGTATCTGCGGCCTGTGAAAAGATATTCGGTTATGCACCCGGTGAATTCATAGCAGACAACCAGTTTTGGCATACCATTGTACACCCGGAAGACAGGCAGAACAGTCCACGTTTTGACAAAACCAACTGGAATGGTAAACCGCTTATCTATAAGTACCGCATTGTGCAGAAAAATGGCGGCATCCGCTGGATGGAGACCAAACTGGCACCCTCGTTGAATGAAGCCGGTACGGTAATAAGGGTGGATGGTATTTGTAACGATATCACGGCGCGGATTGAACTTGAAACGGCCCTTGCGGAAGAAATAAAGGAGAAACAGCGCGAAATAACGGCCGCTGTGATTACTGCGCAGGAAAATGAACGTTATTTCCTGGGTGAAGAATTGCACGACAATATCAATCCCATCCTGTCTACCGCAAGGTTGTATATAGACTGTGTACTGTCGGGCGATGAAAGACGGCAACACCTGTTGTCTGAAAGCAAAGACTTTATTGGTACCGCCATCAACGAAATCAGGACACTTTCAAAATCACTGATCCCACCTTCGCTGGGCGATATAGGACTTGTAGAAGCCATGGAAGACATGGTGAACAATATAAAGGCGGTAAACAAACTGAATTTTATTTGCGAATTTGATGACGTGGACGACAATTTATTAAGCAGCAGTCTTAAGCTGACTATTTTCAGGATTGTACAGGAGCAGCTGAATAATATTATGAAGCATGCCAGTGCCAACACGGTTTGGTTGCGCCTCCACTGCAAAGCAGATAAATTGCAATTGACGGTGAAGGATGACGGCATTGGCTTTGATCTTAAAAAGAAAAGAAACGGGGTAGGGCTGCAGAATATTACCAGCCGCACAGAACTCTGCAACGGTGAAGTGCAGATTAAAACTGCACCGGGAAGAGGTTGCGAATTGATGGTGAATTTTGTGATTGATGTTAACCAGAACTGTGTAGAAGTAGGTTTACGGGCCTGATAACTGTTTGATACAGCGAAAACCGGCCCATGATCCACCACTGTTTTACTTATGCCCGCCTTTTTCCTGCTGTTTGTTTAGCTGGTATTCTGAAGGTGTCATGCCGAACTGCTTAAGAAAATTCCGGCCAAAATTGGTCTGCGATCCAAAGCCTACCATATCAGCAATTTCATACATTTTATAATCACCTGCCGCCAG
>JANPGT010000080.1:0-8846 GCA_031424135.1 Chitinophagaceae bacterium | reverse complement strand
CTTTGCCCGGGTCAAACAGCGGATATATTTTTTTTAGCTCTTTCCGCAAGACAGCTTTTATAAAAAGTTTCTCTTTAAACCATACCGGCATTGCTTTAACAAACGATAAAAAAAACCTTGGTGCGTTTTGATAATATGTTTCCAGCAACCGTTCAAACTTCAAAAAAAGTTTATCATAAAAAAAATCGCATCCACCTGCTGCAATGAACAAGCCGCTGTTTGACGCCAATAGGTAATGGCGCCTGAAGGGAAAGCTGCGTCATGTTTTTTCGGGTAAAGCGCTCTTCCTGGGCGGCCGCAATTATTTCGCCATCTTTAAGAATGGCAGCAGCAGCATCGTGATAAAAGCAGGAAATTCCAAGAATAATCATTGTGTAGGCAGTTAATTCACAAAAACAGGTATTTTACCCGAAGAAACAATATACCTGCTTATTTCAGCTGCGATCCTTTTATTGGCTGCATTGGTAAAATGACAATAGTCAACAAAAACATTTTCTTTCCAGTGGTGAACCGCATCCATAGAGAGGATATTATTTTTTACCCCCTGTTGCTTACCAAATTGCTGGTGCAGCAATTTCATGAATACATTCATATCAGCGTAGTTGAATGCTGCACGGTAATAACGGTTAACGGCTGTTTCCTCGTCGTCCAGGCCGGTGGTATCGCGCAAGCTCATGTGAGGTTGCACCAGCAGCAGGTGGTTGACGCCCTGTTTGAAGAGTAAACTGTCATACCGCAGCAACGTTAACGTAAAACTATCTACTGCAGACTGTATACCTTGATTGATCTCCGAAAACCGCATAGGTTCAACTGCCGCGTTCCTCCATTTTTGCCTTTCAGGGTATAGCTTTTGCCGGTTACTTTCCATCCGCCAGGATTGGCGGGCATGAAACAAGCCCTGCTTCAATGCATTGATAAATGCAGAATGGCTGGTTAAAAACATAATCAAATTCAGCGGGAAATGGAATTGAGGGCTGCCCTCCCAATCCTGCTGTTGAATGCTGCGCACAGATTCACTCCCTTTCAGAACGGCCGGCTCATTGCAGCCGTCCATTGATACAACCCAGTCGGCCTTTATTTTTTTTGACAGCTGTACCCACCGGTTATAACTCTGACAGATACAGTAACCGGAACAAGCTGCATTAAAAACTTTTACTTTTTTTCCGGGCATCTGCTGCTGTACCAGCTGCTGCAGGTAAAATGCAATAGTGGCATCAGCTGCGTAATCCTCCCTGCCTGTGATATCAATCCATGCGCCATTTTTATTGGCCCCCATACCTTCCATTGCGGAGGCACCTGTTAATACAATCCAATAATCGTCTTCTTTTTTGGAGGGAATAAACACATCGCCCACCACTGCTTTCATACTTTCTTCATTGAACTGAAAACGGCGTTTGTGATCTGTATAAAAAGGTTGATTTTTCCATATCAGCGCGGTGTCGCCGGTCTTTAAAGCGCTTCCCTGTATAGAAACGGATGTATGTAATCCCAGATAACTGAAATAAAAAACTATTCTAAAAATGACTTCAAAGATCAAAAATAACAGCAAAAGAACAAGCCCACTGTAACTGAACAGTTTAAGCCTGGTCCATTTAGCAGTACCCCCCCTTTTTTCTTCAGACATCATTAATACCAATTAGGCATGCAATAAACGCAAATTTGATCAATTAAAAAATAAATTGACCCACGGGTGAAAAAACGACTTTAGTTTGTGCATGCTCCCGCTGTTTTTAATTAACTTCACGGCTACTATGAGCGAATACTCCCTCGGTGATGCAATGAAAAAATTCCTGCGCAGCAGCAAACTGCACGGGGACATACAGGCTATACAGATTACAGATCTGTGGGAGCAACTGATGGGAAAAACCATTGCCAAGTACACCGACAGCATAAAAATCTACGGCAATAAATTATACATCAGCACCAAAGTGGCACCGCTGAAACAGGAACTGCTTTTTCAGAAAGAAAATATCATACTGCGGGTAAACGAAGCATTGAAAGAAAATGTGATCAAAGAAGTGATCATTAACTGATTACTGCAGTCTTACTCTTGGATCAATTACGCCGTACAGCAAATCGGCGAGAATATTAATAAAAATAAAAAAAGCAGAAGACACCAGCACAGAACCCATCACCACGGGAAAATCAAGTTTCTCCAGCGCATCTACGGTGGCCTTGCCTATCCCCTTCCAGCCAAAAATATATTCTACAAAAAAAGCGCCGGCCAGCAATTCTGCAAACCATCCGGTGATGGCAGTAATTACCGGGTTCAGCGCATTGCGCAACGCGTGCTTCCAGATAACCCTGCGGCGGCTTAATCCCTTTGCATAAGCGGTGCGGATATAGTCCTGACTCAGTGTATCCAGCATGGTACTGCGGGTAAGCTGGCTGATAATGGCCAGCGGGCGTATCCCCAAGGTAATAGCAGGCAATACAAGGTTAGCAATAGTAATATGTTTTTCACCGGTTATTTCATCCAGGTCGAACCAGCTACCGGCCATGTGCAGGCCTGTATAGTGACTCAGTAAAAAACCAAATACATAAGCAACGATGATGCCCATGAAAAATGAAGGCGCGGAAATACCAATGATGCCTGCAAAAATGGACGAGGTATCCATCCAGCTGCCTTTCTTTACTGCCGCCACCACACCCAGCCCCACACCTGCCATTACTGCAAAAGCCATGGCAGCAATGGCCAGCAACAGTGTACCCGGCAGGGCTTCCATCAGCACAGCCCATACCTCTTTTTTAGTTTGGTAAGAGCGCCGCAGGTAAGGCGTTTTAAGGACGAATTTTGTATGCCCGCCTATAAAAATGCCATGCAATTTTTTCTGGGCAATTTCTTCTGTTGTGTAAAAACTTAAGGGAGATACATCATTGAGATAAAACAGGAACTGCTTCCATTTGGGTTGGTCCAGGTAGAGTTCTTTGCGGATATTTTCCTGGGTAGCAGCATCAGCCCGCTGCCCCATCACCAGCCTGGAAGGATCGCCAAAGCCCTGGAACAGGAAAAACACCAGCACCACTACCCCGGCCATGACCAGGATTCCGTAAAAAAGCTTTCTTGTAATGTAGCGGAGCAAATATTAAGGTTTAAGGCTTATGGCGTAAGGTATTTCCATCATATTTTGATTGCCAGGTTACAACTGCTACTGTATTTTTTGTAAATACGCATAGGCTTTCTCAAAATCTGCATAGGCCCACTTATTTTGTATGGTGCCATCTTTCAGTAAATAGAGGGTTGGGTTAGCCCGGGCGGCGGTTTTAATGGCCACGGCATCGCACATAAAAGTAACCGCACTGTCTTTGGTGGCCGCAGCAAACTGCGGTATCACTTCCCTGGTATTGGTGATTACATACAGGGGAAAGTTTTTATTTTTTGCGTAGGCTATGGTAAATCTTAACTGTGCGTTTTCGTTTCTGTCGTAACTATTGTTCATTTGATCCTTCACAAAAAGCATCAATGCATAACCTTTCTGTTCCAGTATGGCGGCCGTGCTATCCGTACCGTTGAGGCTGGTGAGCACAAAATCTTTTATGGGCGGCTGAGCGTTGCCTTCGCGGATCACTTTATCGTACCGCTTTACAAAATGGTACAAAGAATCATCAAAGTCATCGGGGAATTTATCTGAGGTAAACTCCAGCTGTTTACCCTGTTTATCATACACAAAAGTGATGACCGTACTGTCTGGCACAGCACCGGCCGGCACTTTCATCTGCTGCTGTATATTTTTGCCCAGTTTATACGGCAGGCAATCTACAATGGGCAGGTGCTTGAACACATAGCCCTGCAGTGCAAAGGAAAACAGGGTGGTAAGTATCAGTATCCGGCCACAGGCTTTTGGGCTCAACAACGGGGTGACCTGGTTTTTGTAAATAAATATAAATACAATGAGCGCAGTCAATAGTAAATCCTTGGTAAACGACTGCATCGCCGTAAGCGGGATACAATCGCCAAAGCAGCCACAGGTTCTGATCTTGCCGGATAAAACCGCATACCCGGTAAGAAAAGTGAAAAAGATAATCAGCAGCAGCAGCAGCCAGCTGAACAATTTCATGCGCCAGCCCAGTAATACAGCCACGCCAGCAATGATCTCAAAAGCTATCATTAGAATGGAAAACGACAGCGAAAAATTATCCAGGAAACTCATACCCCATACTTCAAAAAATTCCTGCATTTTATAGCTCAGTCCAAGTGGGTCGTTGGCTTTCACCAGTCCGGAGAAAATAAAGAGTATGCCTACGATAAGGCGGGCTATGTTTAATAATGATTTCATGATATAAGATAAATTCAAAAGTCAAAAATGTACGCTCCCGCAGTGCCTTTTTACTATTTAAATGTTTTACTATTTTATCGATTTTTTACAAACCCCTTATTCAACCCCGTCCGGGGTTGTTGAACCTTTGCATTGTGTCCCGGGGCGATGCCCCGGGCTATTCATATGACGCCCCTTCAGGGCGTTGAGCAACAAATCTTCCGGTAAATTTTCTAACTTACACTCCCAAATCTAAGAACTAAGAACTAAGAACTAAGAACTAAGAACTAAGAACTAAGAACTACTGTCTCCCTTCTGCAATCAATATCAGGGCAAAAGCCGCGTAATTAATAATGTCAAAATAATTGGCATCGATGCCCTCGCTGATAATAGTTTTGCCATCGTTGCCGATGATTTGTTTTATGCGCAGCAACTTCGACAAAATCAGGTCGGTGAAACTTTCCTGGCTCATATCGCGCCAGGCTTCCCCGTAGTCATGGTTTTTATCCTGCATCAATGATTTGGCTTTGGCCACCTGTTCATCGTAAAGCGCCGATACCTTGTCCAATGGAATATCTTCCGGGTCGTCTTTGGTGAACGCCAACTGAAGGTTACCGATAACAGCATAGTTCAGTATGCCCTTAAATTCGGAAGCAATATCATCACCAATCTTCTGCAAACGGTTTTCCTGGATGGTGCGGATACGTTTGGCCTTGATAAAAATCTGGTCCGTGATAGAAATGGTTCTCAGCACCCGCCAGGCAGTGCCATAATCCTTTGTTTTCTTGATAAAGATATCACGACAGCTGTCAATAACCGTGTCGTATTGCTGATTGGTAGTACTCATCTGTTATGAATGAAAATTATTCCTCAACTTTAGCGTTCAAAAATAATACTATAAGGCCAATGTTTACACTGAATTGCAAGGGGCGCTTACTGACAGCAGATAAACCATTGGTAATGGGTATTATTAACAGTACGCCAGATTCCTTTTACGGCGCCAGCAGGCAGTCTGCAACAGACGCCCTGCTGCAAAAAGCGGCGCAAATGCTGGCAGAAGGTGCCGCCATCCTGGATATTGGCGGCCAAAGCACCCGGCCCGGCAGCCAACCGGTTAGCCAGGACGAAGAATTGCAACGGGTGATTGGCTTCATCGCCGCCCTGCACCAGCAGTTACCCGAAGCCGTTATTTCTGTTGATACCTTTTACGCAAAAGTGGCAGCAGAAGCAGTAGCAGCCGGCGCCTCCATCGTAAATGATATCAGTGCAGGTGAAATGGATGCGGCTATGCTTTCCACCGTGGCTGTACTGAAAGTGCCCTATATCTGTATGCACATGAAGGGCACTCCGCAGACCATGCAGCAGTATACACAATACGAAAACCTGATGCCCGAAATCATTGACTATTTTATTGCAAAACTAGACCAATGCAAAAAAGCGGGTATCCATGATGTAATTATTGACCCAGGATTTGGTTTTTCAAAAACAATTACCCAGAATTTCGCCCTGCTGAAGCAAATGCAACTACTGCAAATATTAGACAAGCCCATTCTGGCCGGGCTTTCGCGCAAGGGCACCATCTACAAAACCCTGGGCACCACGCCGGAGGAAGCTTTGAACGGCACTACCGTGCTGAACACACTGGCACTGCACAACGGCGCTTCTATTTTGCGGGTGCATGATGTAAAAGAGGCGGTGGAAGCGGTTACGCTTTACAGCGGGTACCTCAATGCATAAAACAATTGATGGTTGCGGAATTTTGAGATTTCTTTTGGTGATACCTGCTGAAGAAATCTCAAAATCGCTACATCACAAAATCAGCAATACAAAAAAAAGCCTGCTCATATTGAACAGGCTTTTTGAATAATATCCTTACAGGTTTAGTTACCTGGCTTTTTCTGCTGCTCCATTCTCTCCCTCATTTGCTTTTCAATCTGCTCGCGCATTTCGGGTGTCATTTGCTGCTGTTGCGGTGGTGCTGGCGGTGTATCGCTTACGGCTACCACATAAATATCAAATATCAGCGCATCGCCTGCTTTAAAAGGAGAGCCCTGGGGAGGATTTTTTCCGTATGCCAGGGAAGAAGGAATATACAATGTTCCTTTACCACCCTGTTTGAAGAAAGGCAATCCTTCGTGCCAGCCGCGGATAGCATTGCCCGGGCCTACCTGGAAGGTATAAGGCTGTGCTTTGGGATCCATAGTGGTTTCAAATACCTTACCATCAGCAAGCGTTTTTCCTTCATAACGAACGGTTACATATTTACCTGAATCTGCCTGCAAGCCGGTTCCGGGGTCTTTTACTTCTACATAAGTGCCTTTGCCGGTTTTTACTGCAGTAATATTCTTTTTGGCCAGCCATGCTGCCATTTCGGTATTCTCTTTTATCAAATCGGTTTCCACCTCTTTTTCCTGCCTTGCTCTTTCCTTTTCCGTTTCTGCTTCCCTGTCTTTGGTAGCCAGCTCCTGGGAGCTAAATACATTCAATACTTTAACAACGGTAATCAGTTTGTCGCCTTTTTTGAAAAAAGGAGGCATTTGCCCGCCTGGGTTTTTCTTCAGCAGGGTATCTACCAACTGTACAATTACGGCGCTGTCACCATTGCGCAAAAGGCCAAATACTTCAAGGGGAGAATAAGCATCTGCGGGTACATTTGGTTCAATGGGCAAAAACAGCGGTGATTTACCTACAGAAGTCTGCAACACAGAATCTGAGCTGCCGATTTTTATGGTAAAATTGATTTTCATGATATTGCCCGGTTTGGCAACGGAGTCTTTGGTAGTACTGAAAATTTTGTACATGATGCCACTCTTGGTCTTTTTGTAATCCACATTGCTCTTACAGGAAGTAAAAGCCAGGGCAGCAGCAACCGTCAGTGACACTAAGAAATAAAAAGATTGTTTTTTCATGATTGATTGTTATTGTAATAAAGATGCGTTTTCCTTGATTGACTGTTTAAATTTCTGGATGGTCTTTTCCAGCGAATCGCTGCTTTTGCCGCCAGAGGCATTGTAATGTCCGCCCCCGTTAAAATAGGTACGGGCAAAAGTATTGGTATCAAAATCTCCCTTGCTGCGGAAGCTCCATTTGCGTTCCTCATCACGGTCAATTACTATCGCCGCCAGTTTAATGCCTTGTATGGTCAGCGGATAGTTCACCAGGCCCTCTGTATCGCCGGTCTTGATATCAAATTTCAGCAGGTCTGCCTTGGGTATAAAAATAAGTGCGGTATTATACTCGTACATAATTTCCATGCGGTGCAGCAGTACCATACCAATAAAGCGCAGGCGGTTCTCCAGGAAATTATCGTAAATATTTTCGTGAACTTTAGAATGGTTTAAACCGGTTTCTTTCAGGTGGGCCACCATCAGGTGAACGGCAGTAGTGGTAGAGGGGAAACGGAAAGACCCCGTATCGCCGATAACACCCGCATACAGGCATTCTGCAATAGCCAGATTTACATTGCCTTTATGGCCGCTGTCTACAATAAAGTCATAGACCATTTCTGAAGTAGAGCTTTTGGCGGTATTGCTGATGCCATACGTAAAAGCAGTTTCCTCCGGTTGCTGGTGATGATCTATCAGCACCTTTACACAATTCAGCGCCTGTATAGCCGGCGCCATATTTTTGGCCCTGGAGAGGGTATTGAAATCAAGGCAAAATATCCATTCTGCCTTTTGCAGCACCGCTTCTGCTTCGGCCTTTTTGTATTCAAAATCGATAACGGTATTACAACCCGGCATCCAGTTCAGGAAACCCGCCCAGTTGGTGGGCGATATTACGGTTACCGAGTGTCCCAGGCCCTTCAAAAAATGATAAAGGCCCAACGAGGAGCCCATGGCATCAGGATCTGGTTTCTGGTGCATAGTAATCACGACCTGTTTGGGCGATTCTTTCAGTAACGGAAAAATTTCAGCTATAGGTTTCATAAAACGGTGGCGAAGGTAATTAAAGTTTGCACTTGAAAAGGAAGGATTTTAGGCCTTTTTGCCTTTAATTCAGGTATTTAACATAAAAACCAGCACTGGCGGGTTTTAAACCCCAAAACTTTGCAGTAGTTTTGCCACCCAAATTAAAAAGACCGTAATGAGCAACAGAACCTTTACCATGATTAAGCCGGATGCTTTCCGTGCCGGGCATGGCGGCGCTATTTTAGACAGAATTATCAAGGAAGGCTACCGTATAGTGGCTTTGAAACTTACCCGCTTAGCCCCCGAAAGAGCGGGCGAATTTTACGCAGTACATGCCGCCCGCCCCTTTTATGGCGAGCTGATGGAGTTTATGAGCAGCGGCCCCATCTATGCGGCCATTCTTGAAAAAGACAATGCCGTAGCTGATTTCCGCAAGCTGATTGGTGCTACAGACCCTGCCAAGGCAGAAGCCAATACCATCCGTAAACTGTTTGCTGCTTCCCTGGGCGAAAACGCCGTACATGGCAGCGACAGCGACGAAAACGCTAAAATTGAAGGTGATTTCTTCTTCAGCGGATTGGAAAGATTCTAATTCCTGCCGGTCTGGACTTCAGTCTCCACCGGGCTTACAATACGCACAACACATGGCAAAGGCTACCGGCAACGGTGGCCTTTTTTT
>JANPGT010000079.1:0-1987 GCA_031424135.1 Chitinophagaceae bacterium | reverse complement strand
ATCAGCCATTATTCAAATATGCAGACCGCTTTATCTACCGGCGCTTCTGTACCGTTGTCGCGGTTTCGGAAAACATAAAAAAAATACTGGGCAAATGGCTCGGCCATGCAGTAAACATTGAGGTAATCGCCAATGGCGTTTTGCTTGACGACATCAATAAACAGTTGCCTTTTACAACCTGGGAACTGCAATCATTCATCAGCCAACCTGCCGGTAAATTTATTATGTTGATGGCCGCCCGTTTTATCTATCCGAAAGATCATGAAACGGTGCTGCAGGCGCTAACCCTGCTGCCGGAAAATTTTGAAGTAATCTTTGCAGGCGAAGGTGAAAACAGGCAACGAATGATGGCTTTGGCAGAGCGCTTACAGGTAAAAGACCGTGCTCATTTTCCCGGCCAACTGACAGATATGATTCGCCTGATGAAAGCTGTGCAGCTGAATATACTTTCCTCTCATTATGAAGGTATGTCTGGCGTAACCATTGAATCCCTGGCTTCCGGTACTCCATTTATTGGTTCAGATGTGCCGGGCATCAATGATGTAGTGCCCGGTAAAGACTTCCTGTTTGAGCCAGCCAATGCAGAAAGCCTGGCAGATACGGTATTAAAAATAGCAGCCGATCCGGCCCGTTACCGGCATATGACTGAACTGGCAATTACCCACGTGCAGCAGTTTGACATTAGCAATATGGTGAATCGGCATATAGCGCTTTACAAAAAACTGCAACAGGTAAAGAAACTGTAAGCCTTGCCGGGTGGCAATAGCAACGTAACTAAGCAAAATGAGGGTTGGGGGTCAATTTCCCACTGGCATTGAGAGAGATATTAATACGCTGATTTTAGCTGTTTGCGATTTGCTTGTGTGGTTTCCATCAAAGTTTTTTTTCACTTTTACCTGAAGTTAATGATCGTCCTCCCGAAGTTTTTTCACTTCCGCCGAAGTTGGTGTGACCCGTTTTTGACTTTTACATTTTGCATTTTTAAATAAAAATCCTGCTTCCGCAGCAACAACGGGTATAAGTATTTACCGTCATCATTGCTGCAAAAGCAGGAATATGAATGTACTCTCATTCTAAAAACTATACCGCAAACCTATCTGCACCTGGTAAGGACTACCACCCAGCGATGAAACACCGGCATTGGTATTTACACTGTATACATATTTTTTTGCCGCCGCATCAAAGCTCTTTATCGTGTAGATGGAAGTGGCGCCCAGGTTGTGGTTGATACCCCAGCTACGGTTAAACAGGTTAGACACGTTGAATAAATCTGCAGAGGCTTCCACCGCATGTTTTTTGTGCAGTTTGAATTTCTTGCTGAGACGTACATCAAACGTGCCGTAAAAAGGATTTACACCGCCATTGCGTTCCGCAATTTTTCCAAAACTATTCCTGATATAATCTTTTGTGCTTTTTTCAACGCTTGGGTTACTAAGAATGGCATTAATACCTGTACGAAGATATTCCGGGGTAGCGGCATTGTTTGGATCATAGATATAAGCCAGGTCGTTGGTAGCTACAAAGTCGCCGTTTACATTCCCGTTCACCACCATGGAATACCTGCTGCCACCCACACCCGAAAACCTCACTGCCGCAGTAATACCCCAAAAAGAAGGTGCTGAACCGTACAATACAATTTTATTCCTGAACTGGTTATCAGAAAAACCGGTGCGACTCAAATCGCGGGGATCGCTGGCTATGTATTGAACAAGGGTGGCGGTGTTGGCTACGTTACCGTTATAAGAAGTATTGTCTTTTGTCTGGTTCCAGGTATAAGAAAATGACACCTCTCCATCCCTGAAATACTTCCAGGTGCCATCCAGTACAATAGCCACCTGGTTATTTTTCCCCTTGCTGTCCAGCTCCAGCACACGGCCCACATTATTGCTTTTACGTCCATTGAGCCAGTTGGCATTACCATTGCTGGTACTGATGCTGGCGGCAGGAACAAAAACGCCCCTGTTCGCCTCGTCTGCAATGGTAAAAT
>JANPGT010000078.1:0-3808 GCA_031424135.1 Chitinophagaceae bacterium | reverse complement strand
TGTAATGGCCAATACCCCATTCCACGGCACTTTTTGTGCTGGCATTATCGGTGCTAACCGTAGCAATAACATTGGAGTAAACGGCATCTCGGATAATGTAAGAATAATGATGATACGCGCCGTACCCGATGGCGATGAACACGATAAAGACATTGCCCTGGCCATCCGTTATGCTGCAGACAATGGCGCCAGCATTGTAAACATGAGTTTCGGCAAAAGTTTTTCACCCGAGAAAAAATGGGTGGATGACGCCGTGAAGTATGCAGAAAGCAAGGGCGTGTTATTGGTGCAGGCAGCAGGCAACAGTTCAGCCAATGTAGACACATCAGACAATTTCCCCAATCCGCGCATAAGGGCTACTAAAACCATTGTCAGTAACTATATCACCGTTGGTGCCAGTGGAGATCCGGCAGACCCGCAGGAAGGTGGCACCGTAGCCTCTTTCTCCAACTATGGTAAAAAGAATGTAGATGTGTTTGCACCGGGTGTTAAAATTTATTCTACCATGCCGGGTGGTAATACTTATGGCAATTCGCAGGGCACCAGCTTCTCCTCTCCCATTGTGGTAGGAACGGCGGCTTTCCTGCTGTCGTATTACCCGAACCTTACGGCGCAGCAATTAAAATATTGCATTGAAAAATCAGCCAGGCCTGTTACTGCCAAAGTAAGAAAACCCGGCACCGACGACCTGGTAGATCTTGCCAGTCTTTCAAAAACAGGCGGATTACTGAACGCCTATGATGCGGTAAAAGTAGCGGCCTCTTTAAGCAGTACTGCACCCACTAAAAAATTACCAAAGTCAACATTGAAAAAAGAAAAGAAAGGATAAAAGCCTGTATGAATATAAAAAACGAACAGCCTTCTTAATGGAGGCCGTTCGTTTTTTATAACTGGCTATTGGCAGCATGAACAGGTGAAAGCACCCGGCTGCAGCCAGGTTTATTATAAAGCACAGGAAAGATGTATTCCGCTGCTGCAGCTTGTTTTCAATACATACGGTAATAACGAAACGGGCCTGTACAAAATTGAAGTACCAAACCGCGGCAAACAATGATGCCTGTTCAATATTCTTATGACAGCAATAAGAATCAATTGCTTCTATAAATTTCCCCTGGCCGGGTTTGCTTTATTTGTACATTTGAAAAAAACAATGCTCAGTAAAAAAGACGCTGTTGCCGGGGGCGGGTTCCTTACTTACATCGCCAAAGCCCCCGACAAAGAAGTGCAGGCCGCCATCTACAGCAACACAAAGGCATTTATAAAATTCCTGGATGCCATTCCTTCAAAAAAAAGAAAGCACGCCTATGCAGAGGGCAAGTGGACCATCAAAGAGTTGCTGCAGCATGTTATTGATGCTGAAAGGGTGTTTGCTTACCGGGCATTAAGAACTGCCCGCCTGGACGCTACCCCCATGCCGGGTTTTGATGAAAACAGCTGGGCGGCAGCCGCCAATAAAACCAACCGGAAATGGGATGCCCTGGTAAAAGAATTTGTTGCCCTGCGCACATCCACGGAACTGCTGTTCGACGCAATGGGCGAAGCCGAATTGCTTTTTACCGGCATGGCCAGTAACCTGCCTGTAAATGCCCTGGCCCTGGGCTATGTGATTGCAGGGCATACACAGCACCATATGGACATCATCAGGGAGCGCTACCTTTGAAAATTTACTATTTTTTTGTTCCGGTACCACTAAAAATGGCTCTGGCATCCTAATTGTTATATGTGGATAAAATATATTTTTATTATCAGCGTTTCTGTCTAAATATCCTATAAATACAAACACTTAACCCTACATGAAAAACTCCACCAAAGTATTCTTCTTTATCCTTGCGGTATCCTACACTATTTTTTACGCTATTGTAGCAATGATCAGTTAGTCTATCGCAGAAAGAAGCTTCTCCCTATTTTTGCTGCATGGTTTTACCTCCAGCAATTTCTATTCGTTTTATTGAGCCGGCCGACAATGCAGCGCTGGCATCCATCATCAGGGATTCTCTGTCAGAATTCGGCGCCAATAAACCCGGCACTGTTTTTTTTGATCCTACTACCGATGCTTTACACCAGCTGTTTCAGCAGCCGGGGAGTTTTTATTTGGTAGCAGAAGAAGCAGGAAAATTGCTCGGCGGCGCGGGTATTTTTCCTTCTGCCGGACTGCCGGAAGCTGTTTGCGAACTGGTAAAAATGTACCTTCACAAAACTGCCAGGGGCAAGGGCCTGGGCAGGCTGCTGATTAATGAATGTCTTGAAAAAGCCGCTGCATTGGGCTATAAAAAAGTATACCTGGAAACCATGCCCGAACTGGGCAAAGCCGTAAGCGTCTATGAAAAATTTGGCTTCAGCTACCTCCCCGGCCCCATGGGCAATACGGGCCATTTTGGCTGCGATGTCTGGATGATTAAGGAGCTTGCCTGAACTATGATTTTTTGGACGATAGGATAAATAGGATTCGCTTGCTCAGCAATGGCTACTTATCTCCGTGAATACCTCCTGTGCCTCTGCGGTGAATCAACCGGCAAATGTATCCTGTACACCAAATAAATCCTATAAATCACAGTTCAGACAGTTTTACCTGCCCCGCACCCTGTCTACCTCACTGCCCAGTAAATGCACCTGGAAGCCGATGCGGAAAAGGAAACCATTGGTGGGATCAAGGGTTTCTACCTTGGTGCGGTTATAGCCCATTACACCCTCCAACGCCACATTGCTATTGATAAAATAGGCCAGTCCACCCCCAATAAAGAAACTGGTAGCTGTATTGGAATTTTTGTAGGTGGGGTATTTAGAAGTCTGGGTAAGAATGGAAAACTCGGCATCAACAAAAGGTTTCAGGTCTGGGTTCTTCAGCCCAAAATAATACCGGGCAAAAGGCCCTACACCAAGAGTAGATGTTTTGGTTTGATCAAATTTGCCAAAGCTGAGCGTAAAATCGGCACCAGCCACAAAATTCTTTGCAAAGAAATAACCGGCTGACGGCTGCAGCGTAAACTGGCTGTTGCCACTGGTGGTATTAATGGTCATATTACCCCCTACCATCCAGTCGCCCTTGTCTGTTTGCGCATGGGCGGCGGTGGCCATTATCATTACCGTTAGCAGGGCCTGTACAATTTTTTTCATCATCAATTAGTTTTATATGTTACCCAATATTGTTGCAAACAACACTTTTCAGACAGTCATCAGCATCCCAAAGGTTGCATCACTGTGTTATTAAGAGACCTTTTTTACCTCGTACACCGGGCTGAACAAATAGAGTTTACCGGTTTTTACTTCTGTACACTGGAAGCGCTTGCGCAATCTTTTTCCTTTTTTAAACAGTTTGCCGTCTTCCAGGGAAAACAAGGCACCGTCTTCCAGTTCTTCTACCAGCAGCATGCCGGGTTCATTTTTATCGTATCGGCGCAGCACACGCATCAGGCCTTCATCTGCACAGCTGCTGGCGGGCAGGTTATTCAATGATGACTGCAACGATGCAAGAATGTCCGCCGGAAAAATAGGCTGCTCAAGAAACTGCAGCAGCAGCATTTTATATACCTGCTTCCATTCGCGGCCGTGTGCCTGCACCCGGTGGCCAAATTCCATAAAAGTAACCAGGTGGGCCAGTTCGTGCACCAGTGTAATCAGGAAACCGTACTGGTTAAGATTGCCATTGACGCTGATGCGGTGGGTAGCGTTATTATGCGCGTGCCGGTAATCGCCCAGCACCGTTTTTCTTTCGCGGGTAATGGTTAAATGTACCTTATAGCGTTGCAGCAGCAGCAATACCGGCGCAGCAGCGGCAGCAGGCAAATAATTTTCCAGGTAAGTGAGCGGG
>JANPGT010000077.1:0-5692 GCA_031424135.1 Chitinophagaceae bacterium | reverse complement strand
AGTAAATGCTCCTCCTACTGTAAACCCAAAATTTCTGACTTGAAATTTCACGGAGGATCCTTTGTCAGAGGGAACTAATACCTGTGCTGGGGAGGAAGACCAACAAAATGAAAGGAAAAACATAAATAAACTGACCTGATTTTTCATTTAGGAATTGTTGATTTATTTTTTAAATGGAGAAAACAATACGCCAAGCATTATCATGGCAGATTTGAGCCTGAAACGGTCATTGAATTCGCCAGTACCAGGTATGGGCTGAATCTTACTGTTGGTGGTATATTCTGTAAATAGAAATTCATACCCGGCTTTTACCGCCAGTTTAGATGTGGCCCGGTAACTTATATACCATTCTGAATTAAGTGACCCTTTATCACTATCACTGATTAGCAGTAGATTAAACACAGTTGGTTTGGCAGATACCGTATTATTTTTGTAGACTGATTGCCTACGGCCCCCAAAACTAACACCCAATGCATCAATATTCACCCCCAGCTCAAACCTGTTTTTCCAATAGGGCAATATATAAGATAAATATATTCCTGCATTCAGGAAATTAACCTGGGCACCGGAAAAACTAACTGTATCAATATTGGCATTTATATTCTGAGAAAACAAAGCCGCAATACTTTGCCTGCCACTGGTATATTTTGCAGGCGCGGTAATGTATTCCAGATCTGATCCAAAAAAATTGGTAAGCCTTAACCCATAACCGATCCGAAACCGCCTGGCTTTACCCAGACCAGTGTAATGTGCCCAGGCAAATGAATTGGCAAAGCTGCTGGCGCCGGCATTTACAGTAAATCCAAACTCGTTGCTTTGCTTAGCAATTACGTCCTGGCTATAAGAAGAAATTTGTATCAGCAGAATTGATGCAAAAAATCCTAAATGTACCCACTTCATAAATTATAATTTTGGTCTAAATACAATAAGGCTGAGCACATACAGCTACCCGGATTTACATCCCGACTCCCGGGTAAACTTGTACATGGATTTTTATCCTCCCGGTTTAATTTAGCTGGGCTGCACCAAAATTTACCTCTGCCGTTTCGCAATAAAAAACAACATAAGAAAATCCACTAAACAGTCCCGGGCTGGCAAGCTGTATATATTTTTCACCTGCTTTATTTATAAATCCAAGCGCAAGTACATTGGAGGCGGTTGTTCCACCATTACGCTGTGTCTTGATTTCACCGTTTGTCTTTGCAAAATACACCGCTACTGTGCCGGTTGAAAACCCGGAAGTGAAATTAGCATCCAGCTTCAAAAACTGGTTGCCTTTTGTATCTTGTATTACAGACAATCCACCACTGGTTGGCGGCGTGCCGGGCGCATTCTGCTGCATAATCGTTCCTGTTTTAAGCGCTGTTGTTGCACCAATTGGCAGGTTGGAAAATTCGGTAGTGGTTTCTGTTTTTGTGCAGGCAAAAAATAAACTGCAGGAGATAGTCATCATTAAAATAAATCGATTTTTCATTACTTGATTTTTTAAGTGTTATTACTGGTGTTTAATTTCTAAAATTGATATTAACAGCGTACAGGCGTTAACCAGGCAAGCGATAGCTGATACCGGCTGCCGTAGATAAAAATCCAATAGGCGGGATATTGAGTACAGGCACAAAATCTGCGTTTACCTGTAAAAAGACGCCCAGTTTTTGCTTTTTACCTGCCCAATGCTGTACACCAAGGAAAGTAGCAATGACTCCGTAATTTTTATTCCTGGCCTGCTTACTTGTGTTGCCGCCACCAAGATCAATACTTGTCTTATCAGCATACCGGGTGTACCCGATAGCCGTACCCAGATAAGGTTGCCATATTGAAGTGCTGAAGTAATAGGTACATTGAAGGCTGTAAGCGTTAAATCGCACATTCACTGATTTATTGGGATTGAAAGACAAATAAGATATACCCAGGCCTGCACTGAAATGTGGAAGTATGATCTTTTCTGCACCAATCCTCAAGCCCTTACCCAGGGTTTGACCGTTAAGTGTCTCATTCCAGCGGTTACCTGCAGCAAAGCCAGCCTTTACTACAACCTGCCCTAAAGCCATCACCGGAATAAATACAATTAAGCTGACTATCGTTTTTTTCATATAGCTGAATTAAAAGTCTAAGACAACAGTTTATCGGGATATTTTCCTGATAATTGTTTTAAGGGCAATATCATACTGTTCCAGTCTTTCACTGAATATTTGCCCTTCAAAATAAAATTGTTAGTTACTTAAGGAATCGGGTAAATCCAATATGCAATCCGGCGGTCATCACAGGCAAAGCGCCTACACCAATTCCTCTCAAAGGAATTTGAACATAGGGTTCAATCCGGATAAATGATGCTACACCAAGCCTGTTTTCAAACCCGGCGCCTATTACCAGCACGGCAGCAGTATACCCGGAAGATTTGTTATATGAACCGGCAATATTCTGCGCTGTTCCGTTCAGGATTGCGTGGTATTTATTGAATTCGCCGGTAACTATGTATCCCGATAGGCCGGCCGTTGTATAAATCCTCCTGCTGTCTTTGCGAAACAGGTTGTATTTAACCTTAAATGGAATTTCTAAGATTGAACAGCTCCCCTCCAGGCTAAGCACCTGCATTCCTGAAGGCATCCCCGAACTTGCCTTTGACAAATCAAAATACTTTCCATCACTGAAATAATATTTTTTTTCATACACAATTCCCGTTTCCAAAGAAATTTTTGAGGTCAGTTGGTATCCTGCCAGTATTCCTATATCAAACCCTGGCTTTTTTAAGCCCTGACTTTTTACCTGGTTAAAAGAAGGCCCAATAATGCCTCCCCAATAAAAAGCCGGTATTTTCTTTACCCTTTTCTTCTCAATAGAAGTTTTATTTGCTGCAGTATCAGCAGCAGCACTTTTTTCAATTATCTGTACATTGGGTAGTAGCTGAACAGGCACAGGAATTACAGTTGAAAAATCTCCTCCGGCAGTTTCTCTTTCCTTGATAGATGGTTCATCAATTTCCTTATCAGGCACCCTTTCCCTAACCGGAAGCTCCACCTCACTTACCGGCCAGTTCTTCAGTTTATTTCTTCTGGTATAGATTCCCGCATTATTATCTAACGCGTCAGTATTACTGGTCCTGTCTATAATTGTATTTGTTACCCGCTGTATGGTACCGGCAGTCATAGGAAATGCCCTTGCCTTCCTCCTGCCGGATAGAGTTGCAGCTGCTGGATGAACTATTTCATTTACCTGAACAAGGCCTGGAATACTATGTCC
Source organism: Chitinophagaceae bacterium (assembly GCA_031424135.1). Taxonomy (GTDB): domain Bacteria; phylum Bacteroidota; class Bacteroidia; order Chitinophagales; family Chitinophagaceae; genus JACMLD01. The sequence goes on along the minus strand of JANPGT010000077.1, from coordinate 2,455 downwards.
ATAAGTAATATAAACATCCCTTGTAGCAATTCCAGCGGCAAATAAAAATAAAAGAGAGTATAGCAGAACAGCAAGGCACTTCTTTACAGCATTCACTTTCTGTACAGCAGTTGTAGCAGCTTCATTCTCCATTAAGCGTGGCGCAATCTTATCCCAACCGTTCCCGGTCTCCCTCAACGGATAAGCTGCTGCCGCCCGGCGAAACAAATCATCCATATTTTTATCTATATTCTGCATAGCTGTACCTCTTCCATTTTTACAATACTCTTTTGCAAAAGAACCCTTGCCCTGGAAAGACTCGATTTTGACGTACCTACAGATACTTTTAGCATGTCCGCGATTTCACTATGGGTATAGCCATCAATAACATAGAGGTTAAAAACCACCCTGTAAGCCGGCGGTAATTCCTTAATAAGAATAATCAGTTCTTTATACAGCAATTGCTGATCCGCATCCTGACAATTATCATGCATATCCCAGACATGCTCAGGAATCCCGCCAATTTCCGGTAGCATGTTTACTTTGCGCAGCTCATCAATAGCGGTATTCACCAGTATCCGTTTCAACCAACCCATCAGTATTTTCTCATTATCAGCATCATCTGAAAGCTCAAATTTTTCAAAATTCCTGAACAATTTTACAAAACTGTCGTTCACCACATCCACCGCTTTCTCATACCTGTATATATAACGGAATACAATTTTAAGGGCAAAACCTCGGTAACCTTCGTACAATATCCGCTGAGAGGAATGGTTTTTTCCTATACAGCCTTTTATGATATTTGTTATATTTTTCAAAAATCAGGTTGAAATTATGTTAGGTGGTTCTTTAGTTATTTTAGTGTTGCGCTGCCAAACAAAACATTGTATTGCTGGCAGAAAACCAGTGCATATTTATATTGGCCGAAATCGGGCATTTTACTTAAAGCATATACCTGGTTTCCTTTGGTTGATTTAAGCTTTCCTAAATCTATTAAATTTACCGGTAGTAGTTCTTTTGACAGGTACAAATGCAGGTCCGGTCCGTTGTTTACACTAAAACTCTCCAAAGCAAGAGAATAGGTCCCCGCTTCCAGCAGTACCAGTGCTGTGCCGTTCACAGTTTCGCCTGGGGCGCTGACAAAGTCTCCCCTGTATTTTATAGTAGCTTTTGAAGTATCTATATTATCAGTTGCCGGCACCGTGGTGCTGCCATTTTGTTTTGAGCAGGATAACATTCCAATACCCACAATACCCAATAGATAAACTAACTTATTCATACGCTTAACTTGAATCGGCAGCCAAAGAAGGAAAATGCTAACTATGCTTTGCAATTTCACAATTGCTGAAGTCCCGTACCCCATGTCGTATTATAGGTTACAACCTAAAAAACCACAATAATTAATCGATTAATAGTATATACATACGTAACACATTCAAAAAGGTTGCAGTTGGCTGTAATAAATATGTTTTTTGAAAAAGCAGAATCATTGGCTTCCCCGTGTCTATAAAAAGTATTGATGCTGTTTGATTACCCTGCCATCATGAAATAAAGCCCGGAGTTTCGGGGGTTTTAACGACTCCGCCACAGCGGTGCGGGCAAGAATGCATTTGTATATACCCGGACAAATTTGTCGCTGATTTACACAAGCTCCTAAGGGCTCAAAAGCCCGATACCCGGGAGTATATTAAGGCCGTCAGGACACGCAGGGAAAGCCTGGACACGAGGGTGGCAAAGGAATTAGTGCCAAGGGCGGAACAGTTCTGGGACCAGCTCATAAAGTCCTTGCAGCTACGCGGGCACGCCGTTTCCTGCCGTAACCTGGAAACCCAGGCGACAATTGAGGGGCATGATTTCCAGGTGTTACTTCGGGAAAAAGTAAAAATGGAAGTGATAAAAGATAGCCACTGGGACCGGCGGATATTTCATCCCACGGGTATTCTGTCTTTCCAGGTCAGGGATTACCCCGCCAAAGAATGGAAAGACGGCAAACTGCCCCTTGAAGAGCAATTGCCCGCTATCCTCTGGCCTGGCTGGAAATACAGGGTCAGGAAAAGAAAGCTGACCGTTTAGCTTCCGAAAAGAAAGCAGCGGAGCGCAAAGAAAAAGAACGCCTCCAGGCGCTATTTGAAAAACGCCGGGAAGAAGAAGTGCGCGCTTTTAAAACGCTTCTGCAGAAAGCGGCCCGCTGGCACAAGGCCACTAATCTTCGAAACTATATTGCTGAGGTGGAGGCAAAAAATATGGCCGGTGGAAACCAGCCTGATGACCTTTCTGCGTGGCTGGACTGGGCCACCGCAAAGGCCGACTGGTACGACCCCTTCGTGGAGCAGCCCGACGAACTGCTGGACACAGTAGACAGGGAGACCCTGGCTATCCCGAAACCTTTGCATGTGGATTGATAGGAACTTTTCTGCCTGCATTTGTCAGTTGCATCACTTACAGGAATAATACCAGCCTCTCTGGCCTTCTGGCA
>JANPGT010000076.1:0-2129 GCA_031424135.1 Chitinophagaceae bacterium | reverse complement strand
TTACCATCCACATACTCTACCACACCTTCTCCATCTGCCAGCAACTGCACACGTGCATCGCGTGCTGCTTTTCCTTCAAGCCCGGTACCAACAATGGGCACCTGCGGACGGATAAGCGGAACTGCCTGACGCTGCATGTTTGATCCCATCAAAGCACGGTTGGCATCATCATGCTCCAGGAAGGGAATCAATGAAGCACTCAAGCCAACAATCTGGTTAGGCGCCACGTCCATGAATTCCACTTCTTCCCTTTCAAGAATCGGGAAGTCACCGGTCTGCCGGGAAATAATTTTCTGTTCAGAAAAATGTCCTTTATCATCCAGCGGCGTATTTGCCTGAGCAATTTTTGCGGAATCTTCTTCTTCTGCACTCAGGAACTCCAGTTCCTTCATGTTTACTTTTCCGTTCACCACTTTACGATAAGGTGTTTCAATGAAACCCATTTCGTTGATCTTGGCATGAACACACAAAGTAGAAATCAAACCAATGTTTGGTCCTTCCGGCGTTTCAATGGTACAAAGACGACCGTAATGAGAATAATGCACGTCACGCACCTCGAAACCGGCACGCTCACGGCTAAGACCACCTGGTCCGAGCGCTGATATACGGCGTTTGTGGGTAATTTCAGAAAGCGGGTTTGTCTGGTCAAGAAACTGTGACAACTGCGATGTTCCGAAGAAGGAATTGATCACAGAAGAAAGTGTCCTGGCGTTGATCAAATCCACCGGCGTAAACACCTCATTATCGCGCACGTTCATTCTTTCACGGATGGTTCTGGCCATACGGGCCAGACCAACACCAAACTGCGCATACAATTGCTCACCCACAGTACGTACACGACGGTTGCTCAGGTGATCAATATCATCAATATCTGCTTTGGCATTGGTAAGACGAACGAGGTACTTGATAATCTCGATCATATCTTCCTTGGTCAGCGTCTTATGATCAAGCGGCTGATTCAAGCCAAGTTTGCGGTTGATTTTATAGCGGCCTACTTCTCCCAGATCATAACGCTTGTCGCTGAAGAACAATTTATCAATGATACCACGGGCAGTTTCATTATCAGGGGCATCAGCACCACGCAATTGGCGATAGATATGCTGAACCGCTTCCAGTTCACTGTTGGAGGTATCTTTATTTAATGTATTGTAGATAATAGCGTAGTCACCACCCACATCTTCCTTCTGCAGGAACACACTCTTCACGTCCATTTCGCTGATGGTATCGATACCTTCTTCATCAAGAATGGTATCGCGTTCCATAACGATTTCGTTACGCTCAATAGAAACTACCTCACCGGTATCTTCATCCACAAAATCTTCTACCCATGTTCTCAGCACGCGGGCAGCGAGTTTTTTACCGATATGTTTTTCGAGTGATTTTTTATCTGTTTTAACTTCATCAGCCATACCAAACAGTTCAAGGATGTCCTTGTCTGTTTCATAGCCAATAGAGCGAAGTAAAGTAGTTACAGGAAATTTCTTCTTACGGTCGATGTAAGCATACATAACATTGTTGATGTCTGTAGCAAACTCCATCCAGGCACCTTTGAAAGGGATAACCCTTGCAGAGTAGATTTTGGTACCGTTGGGGTGAATGGACTGGCCGAAGAATACACCGGGTGAGCGGTGCAGCTGGCTAACCACCACACGCTCGGCACCATTGATTACAAAGGTACCGCGGGGTGTCATGTAAGGAATATTACCCAGGAATACATCCTGCACAATGGTCTGGAAGTCTACGTGCTCCTCATCATTACAGCTCAAACGGAGTTTGGCTTTCAGGGGAACCGCATAGGTTAAACCACGCTCCATACATTCTTCAATGGTGTAACGTGGCGGATCAATAAAGTAGTCGAGAAACTCCAGCACGAAAATATTCCGGGTATCGGTGATAGGAAAATTCTCCTTAAACACCTTAAATAACCCTTCAATATTACGCTTATCCGGAGTAGTTTCCAGCTGAAAATACTCTTTAAACGATTGAATCTGAACTTCCAGTAAGTCAGGCGCTTCTGCTAAGTTTTTGATCTTACCGAAGTTGATCCTGCTTTGCAATTTTGTTGAAGACATATTATTTAAAACCGGTTTTAAATTGTTCAAATATTATGATTCGTATATAGACAAAAA
>JANPGT010000075.1:0-1666 GCA_031424135.1 Chitinophagaceae bacterium | reverse complement strand
ATCCGCATATTCATAGGTATGGGTGCCGTCGAACATAAAAAGTCCGTGTGCATCATAAGGAAAATGGGATGGCACCCAGTCAAGAATTACCCCTATGCCTGCATTGTGAAAAGCTTCTACCAGGCGCATAAAATCCTGCGGAGAGCCAAACCGCGAAGTGGGAGCAAAAAAACCGGTTCCCTGGTAGCCCCAGCTGCCGTCAAAAGGATGTTCCATTACCGGCATTAACTCTATGTGCGTAAACCCCATTTCTTTGACGTAGGGCACCAGCAGCTCCTGCATCTGCGCATAGCTGTTATACGATTCTTCATCGTTCTTATCGGGACGCATCCAGCTGTTCAGATGCACTTCATAAACACTCCAGGGCGCATTCAATGCGTTGTGGTCTTTGCGGCTTTTCATCCATGCTCCGTCCTGCCACTCATAATGCATATCCCAGGTAATAGACGCCGTATCGGGCCGCATTTCCCAGAAATTGGCAAACGGATCACCCTTATCAGTTTCTACCCCCATGTAGCCGACAATATGGTATTTGTACACCTCGCCAAGGGTAAAACCGGGAATAAACCCCTCCCATACGCCACTCTTATCCCAGCGGGCATACAATTCATATTCGTCGTTTTGCCAGTCATTGAAATTGCCTTTTACCGAAACGGAAGTGGCATTGGGCGCCCAAACAGCAAAATAAACGCCCCAGCGCTGGTTCACTTCTATAGAATGTGAGCCGAACTTTTCATACAGCCTGTAATGGGTGCCATTTTGAAAATTGCTGATGTCCTGGTCAGACAGCATGGAATAATTCCACACTTTTTTCGAAGTGTCTACAAAATTTACTTCTTCGTAACGGCGTGAAGCGGGTGATTCCATATAAGTTTTTTTTATCAGCTAATCATTGATTACAATACGCGCTTATGGATTTTTGATGCTTTTGCATCTAAGCCTTTTCATGATAAATCCTTTAACCTAAAATTAAGACTATACCGTTTTAAAGTTAGTTTTTTTACATGATATTCGGTCTTTGATTATTTACGCCTGCCTGCCCGGAACAATAACTGTTACACCTTAACCAATCCCTTACTGACTTATGAAGAAATCTCCGCTACTGCTGTGCATTTTATTGCTGATGGCCAGTTATGGCTTCTCGCAGAAAGCAACCCTGAAAGGGCTGGTAAGCGATACCTCCAGCAAACAAAATCTCTCCAATGCCATTATTGCAGTACTAAGTGCAAAAGACTCTGTACTATATAAGTATACCCGCAGCAACGCAAAGGGTGTGTTTTCTTTGGCCGGACTACCCGCCGGCAAATTTATTTTACTGGTCACTTATCCGAAATACGCTGATTATGTGGAGCAACTGACGCTCACAGACAGCTCCAGTCTCAACCTGGACAATATTGCCCTTACCCTGAAAGCAAAGCTGCTGGAAGAAGTGGTCATCAAACAAAAGATTTCGGCTATAAAAATAAAAGGTGATACTACTGAATTTACGGCCGACAGTTTTCATGTACAGGCCAATGCCACGGTAGAGGAGCTGCTGAAAAAACTGCCGGGTATACAGGTAGATAAAAATGGAAAAATCACCGCCCAGGGCGAGACCGTGCAGAAAGTGCTGGTAGACGGTGAAGAATTCTTTGGCGATGACCCCACCCTGGTAACCCAAAACCTG
>JANPGT010000074.1:0-9998 GCA_031424135.1 Chitinophagaceae bacterium | reverse complement strand
GTTCACCGGATGTTTGTGCCCATGAACCGCGCAGTTTACCATAGCTCAGTGCGGGTATATTAACTTACTGGGAAAACAGCAGGCTGGCAGATACAGATGGCGTAAAGATATTACGCTGGTTGTCTGGTATACCGGAGTTGTACAATGTAGAGAACGCATCATAACGTCCTGTAGTTGATAATGTAAGGAAGCTCTTGTAAGTAAAGTCTGCTGAATAAAAACCTGAATGCACCCTTCTTTCTGCATAGCCATAGCTTCTGCCAAAGTTGAGTACGTTACCAGGCGTATACAGACCAGGAATTACAAACGGTCCGCCATTGATACCAACAGACTCTGATTTATTTTTGCGGGAGTTACCACCCAGGGTTGCATCAAAATTAATGTCTCTGGTAATTTTATGGCTAACACCCAGTAAGGCATCCAGGTTAAGTTCTGATGTTGAAACAGTTGTAATACCGATGCTACCAGACTGTCCGGCTGAGTTATAAGAATAATCAGTACCGGTTGGTGTAACACCTTCTCCACGGTCATTCTCATTGTCGTAACCTACACGTCCCAAAGCATATAACCACGGGGTAAAATTGTATTTGGCAGTTACCGATCCGATTAACCTTTTGCGGTCAATCTGGTTTTTCCATTTGTTAACGGCAAACCAGGGGTTGGTAACATAGTTGTCATCGCTGAAAACAATTTCCCTTCCATTGGCATCATAACCAGGTGCCAGGATGCTTTCTTGAATATTAGGCGCCAGGAACAAACCATTGTTGGGGTTACCCGGACCATCGCTCAACTGAGGAGGGTTCTTTGCACCCTGTATAATGTAGTTGGCCAGTACAGAAACGCTTAACTTATCGGTAATTTTCTGATCGATGTTAAAATTGATTGTCTTCCTGTCAAGACCGCTGTTACGCACGATAGCGTTGTTGCTTAAGTTAGACAATGCAAGGCGATAAGTATTTTTATCACTTCCACCACTTACAGAAACCGTGTTGGTGAATGATGGACCAGCCCTGTAAAAGTCTTTGATATTGTCTTTGTATGCGGAGTATGCATATGTTTTACCATCAAACTGTGTAAAGGAAGAACCATCCATTTTACCACCCCATGCGAAACGGCCGGTAGCCTGTGCTGCAGCCTGTGTAGCAGGTTTAACACCACCGGTGCCCTGGCCATATACATACTGGTAATCAGTAAAATTGATTGCTTTTTCTACAATGTAGTTGGCGTTGTATTCGATATTAAAACTGTTTTTCTTTCCGGTTTTGGTAGTAATTAAAATTACACCGTTTGCCGCCCTTGAACCATACAAGGCAGAAGCAGCCAAACCTTTCAGAACAGTCATACTTTCTATATCATCCGGGTTCAGGTTACCGATACCGTCGCCGTTATCGGACCCTCCCCACTCACCGGCACCACCACGGTTGCCGTTATCAATAGGAATACCATTTACTACAAACAACGGAGAACCACCACCGGTAAGGCCAGAAACACCACGCAGCAAAATACGGGCAGAACCTGCAGGACCGCCACTTGTACCATGCACGTTCAAACCAGCTGTAGTACCGGAAAGCGCCAATGCTACGTTGGTTGTACGTGTTTTGCTCAACTGTTCGCCGGTTACCGTTGAAACAGCATAGCCCAGTTTTTTTGATTCTTTGGAAATACCCAGCGCGGTTACTACTACCTCGCCAAGGTCGGAACTGGTAACATCCATGCTGATAGAAATACTGCCGGACCCTGCACCTACGGTAACAGTTTTGGCCGCATAGCCTACAGAGCTTACTTCCAGCACTGATTCGCCTGCCGGAACATTTAGTGAAAAGCCCCCATCAGCACCGCTTACGGCCTGTATGTTTTTTCCTTTCACTTTAATGGTAACAGAAGGCAACGGATTGCCTGTTTTAGCATCCGTGATAGTACCGGATATCAGCCGTGTTTGTGCCATTACTACTGAACTCAGCAGCAGCAGCAACGTCAAGATTCTAAATGTTCTCATTGCGCAGTTGGTTTTTATGGTTAAAAAATATGCCAATACTTTTTTTGCAATTCCTGTTAAATACCTGCTATCCTTTCCATTTTCAACATAAATCCAGGTACTTTTTTATCTTTTTCTTCATTTCCGGACCTACACAGGGGTTTGCAGTCTGTTGATGCCTTATTCAATAATTAAAGATGAAATTGTTTGTCAGGCCAGTTTCCCGTTTACGGTATCCGTTCGTACCGTTTCAGGTCTCGCCAGGTGTTCCATCACCAGTGCCGCTGCGCCTGCTAACTCTGCTTTTCTGCCCAGCAATGACACTTTTACGCCTGTAAATTCTGACAACCGGGGAATGCAATATTTGTTCAATGCCTGCTGAATAGGCGCCAGCAAAATTTTACCAGCATCCGCCCCTCTTCCGCTCAGTACTATCAGCTCGGGATTTACAATATGTATCAATATCGCAATGGCCTTTCCTAATTTGTAGCCCATATCAGACAGCAGTTCAATGGCATACTGATCTCCTTTATTGGCAGCCACCATTATGGCTTCGCTCATTTGTTCGGGCCGCTCATCGTATTTTAAACCAGACACGCTTCCTTCCCGGGTGCCCTTCATGGCTTTTTCTGTAATTACTTTTAAAGAGGCTTCAGTTTCCAGGCAACCTCTTTTACCACATTCGCACAGGGTATCGCTTTCAGAGATGGGTATATGGCTCAGTTCGCCTGCATAACCCGTAAAACCGCGAAACAATACGCCGTTTACGATCATGCCCAGGCCAATACCCCAACCCACATTAATTACCATTACATCCGCTTTGTTCCTGGCCAGGCCGAATTTAAGCTCAGACAGCGCTACCAGGCTGGAGTCATTATCGATATACACAGGCAGATCCAGTTCGCGCCGCAGGTAATGATTGATGGCTTCTCCACCGGCAGGCTGCAGGAATGAATAGTTGATACCCAGCCTGGTATTGATAAAGCCCGGCATTCCTATACCAATGCCTGCAATGCGGCTACGGTCAACACCAGAGCGTTCAATAACAGTATTAATTAAACGAACCAGCTCCCCGTGCGCCGATGCATTGCTGTACAGCGTTAACGCATGCGTTTCAATGGGCATTACAGGATTATTCTGTACATCAGTAACAACAATCTTTGTGTATAATTGGTCCATGGCGACCGCCACAATATAGAAGGCATCTGCTTTCAGCGAATATACCTGCGCCCGCCTGCCACCGCTTGAAGGCGATAAGCCCGCATCCACAATAAACCCCGCTTCTACCAGTTCCATCAGCAGTTTGGTAACATGCGGAATACTTTTGCCAAGTATATTACTCAGTTCTACGCTCGACAACTTTCCGTCGAAGTAAAGCGCACTCAGCATTTGTTGTTTAAGAGGACTGCCACTCAGCATTTTACGCTTTTTTTAGAAAAACCCATGTTTTTGGTTTATAAAGCTAAGCTAACTTATTAAACAATACAACGGAAACGAAATCTTATCTAATGAATCCCCGGGTTTTACACCATTTTCGCAAAAAGTTGGGGATAAATCTATGTATATGGCAATAAAACTCCCTTTTTTGCTGCAAAAAGAATAAGTGTTTTTGCAAAAAAACAGGTGTGGCAATGGTAAATGGCAAGAATCGGGTGAAAATTCCCAATGGCAGGCAAACATCCCATAAAAGCGAAGAATAAAGTGCTTTATGGCTGTTCCGAAAAGGGCCGTGCTGCTGCATCAACACCCCAGGTAGCACTTGGGCGGCTACCCATCTCAAAAATCAATTCTCCCCCTTTCATCATATCGCTGTGCAGCAGGTAGGCTTTCGCAAATATAGCCCCATTGAACCTAACCCTCTGGATATATTTATTGGCCGACGTGTTGTTAATTACCCTGATATGAAATGTTTTATTGCCGGGTAAACCAATCACCGCATCGTTGATAACCGGGCTGCCAAAAACATACACGCCATTGGCCGGGTGTACAGGATACAGTCCCAACGCGCTCCAGATATACCAGGCCGACATTTGTCCAACATCTTCGTTGCCACAAATACCGTCGTGTTTGTCTGAATAAAGACTGTCCAGTATATAACGGATTTTGTCGGCCGTCTTCCAGGGCTGGCCCGCGAACATGTACAGGTAGGGAATATGGTGACCGGGTTCATTGCCATGGGCATACTGGCCAATTAACCCGGTAATATCTGCAGAGGCTTCTTTGCCCAACTCCCCCTTCGCCGCAAACAATGAATCCAGTTTGGCGGCAAACTTCTTTTCGCCCCCCAACAGGCCCATTAACCCTTCTACATCCTGCGGCACCAGCCAGGTGTACTGCCAGGCATTGCCTTCGCAGAAATCGTCTTTCATGTGCCGGGCTACCAGCGGACTAAAGGGCTCGCGCCAATTATTTTCGCTTACCCGTCCGCGTGCGAACCGTACCGCAGGGTCAAAATAATTTTTATAGTACTTTCCGCGCTTGCTGAAATAAACGTAATCGTCCTGTTTGCCCATGCGCTTTGCCATTTGTGCAATACAGGCATCGGCAATGGCGTATTCAAGTCCCATGGCTACAGACTCCACCATACTGTCGGCCGGTATAAACCCATATTTTTTTACATAATTCAAGCCACGCAAATCCAGCAGGGCGGTCTGCTTTACTGCTTCGTACGCCAGTGCCGTGTCAAAACCTTTAACACCTTTCAGGTAGGCATCCACCACCAGTTGGGTAGCGCTGTTGCCGGGCATGGTATTGGTTTCGTTGCCCATCAGGTGCCATACAGGCAGGCGGCCCTGTTGCTGATAAATGGCCAGCAGGCTGTTTACCACATCACTTACCTTTTCATTGTGCAGTACCGTGTACAGCGGTGCTGCTGCGCGGTAAATATCCCATAAAGAAAAAGTGGTAAGGTTGGTAAAGCCGGCTTTGGGATGCACCTGCTTGTCGGTGCCATAATAATCGCCATTTACATCATTAAAAACAGAAGGCGCCATCATGGTATGGTACAACGCCGTATAAAAAATGCGACTGCGTTTCTCCTCATTGGTTTGAATGGCCAGTTTGCCCAGTTCAGCATTCCATGCAGCGTCTGCGTTGGCCCTCACTTTTTCAAAATCCCAGCCCGGTATTTCTGTATTGATGTTGAGCAACGCATTTTCTGCACTCACGGGCGAGATGCCTACTTTCACTTTTATCGACTCCCCTTCCAGTGTATTGAAATGCGCTACTGCTTTAACACTGTCCCCCATCAGCACCCTGCCTGCCTGCAGTGCTTTGCGGTTGTACAGGCCCAGTTGTGTAAACGGTTTTGAAAAGACTGCCGTAAAATAAATGCGTTGGTCAATCGCCCAGCCTTTTGAAAATCGGTAGCCGGCAATGGTAGAATCATTCAGCTGGCGGATATAGGTGTCTGTAGCCCTGTCCCAGCCAATGCCCTGCACAAGGTCTATTACGATATGCGCCGGGGCCGATGCGGGAAAAGTATACTTGTGAAAGCCCACGCGGGTAGACGCCGTTAATTCTGCTTTGATATTGTACCGCTGCAGACGAACGCTGTAGTAACCGGGACGCGCTGTTTCCTCGCTATGGGAAAACAGCGAGGTATTGCCCGCCGAAAGGTTCTTAACGCTGCCCTTGTCAATAATCACCGGGCCTGTTGCCGGCATCAGCAGTATATCGCCCAGGTCGCCGATACCGGTACCACTGAGATGGGTATGCGAAAAACCAATAATGGTAGAATCTGAATAATGATAGCCCGAACACCAGTCCCAGCCCTCTGATAAATTCACCGGGCCCAGCTGCACCGCGCCAAAGGGAATATTGGCACCCAGGAAAACATGCCCGTGAAACCCGGTGCCTATAAAAGGATCTACATATTTTGTATAAGAAGCAGCATCGCCCGGCCGGGATTGTGCCAATGAACAGGTTGTAAGAAGTACTATTACTGTTAAGCTTAAAAATCTTTTCTTCACGGTAATCATTTTTGTTGCGCCTTTGCGGCAATTAAACACATAGCATCAGCAGAAACATAGAAAATCATAGCTTTTGAGGTACTATTCTGTGCGGGAGACCCACCCCTGTGTCTTCTATGCATCTATCCTCCTATGTGGTAAAAAACGGATGGTTATTTTGCTTTTACGGTAAACGCCGCCGTTAGCTTTTCATCCTGCGAACTTGCCCCCAGCACTACAGTATAATTTCCGTTGTACAATTTCCATTTGCCGGTAGCCAGATCCCATTTCTGTAATTCAGCAACAGGAATTTTGAAATCAATCACCCCGGAACCATCTTTTGCCAGGTATACCCGTTTAAATGCTTTCAGTTCCCTGATAGGCATACGTTCTGCGGCCGGATATTTTATATACACCTGCATTACTTCATCTCCACTGTACATACCTGTATTGGTAAGCTTTACTGAAAACGAAATACTGTCCTTCAGCGCAGCTGCAGTTACCGGCTTTTTTGCCCACTCGTAACTAAAACTGGTATAGCTTAATCCAAAACCGAATGGATACTGCGCCTTTCCTTCAAAATACCTGTAACCGCGTCCTTTGGAAGCGTAGTTTTCATAAGCGGGTAAATCATCCAGCGAATTATAGAAAGTAACGGGTAGCCTGCCAGCGGGCGACACCTCGCCAAAAACGATATCTGCAAGGGCGTTACCTCCCTGCTCGCCGGGGTACCATGCCAGTATAATGGCATCTGCATAAGGTTCAATGGCAGCAATATCCACGGCACTGCCGGAGGTTATCACTGCTATAAGCGGCTTTTTGTTTGCCTTGCGCAATGCTTTCAGGTAGGCAATATGACTAACAGGCAGGCTCAGGCTTTTTCTATCGCCACCACCCGCAGCCAGGAAAGCATCACCTTCTTCGCCTTCATAGACAGGGTTAAGTCCCAGCACCGCAATGGTAACATCTGCATTGCCTGCCGCCCATATGCCGCCGAAATGTACTGTATCGGTATAATCGCAGCCCAAATCATATTCTACCCTGGTGCCGGCACCTACAGCAGCGGTAATGCCTTCCACAAAATTCACTGCCTTGCTGCTTACACCATGGTAATTGCCCAGCAGGGCATCCAGCGAAGCTGCATTGGAACCTACCACCATGATGGCCCCATATTCATTTTTGCCCAATGGCAACAGGGTTTTATCATTGCCGGGCATACTTGCATTTTTTAACAGGACCATACTCTGCTGCGCTGCCTTTCTTGCCAGGTCAATATGGTAGGCCGAAGCGATACTGTCTGCACCGTAGCCGCTGAACGGACTGGCAGCTGCAGGATCATAAAAGCCAAGCTTAAACTGTGTTCTGAGTATACCGGCCAAAGCGCTGTCTACTTCCTGCGGCGTCAGTAGTTTTTGATCGATGGCTTTCATTACGTCGTCCTGCAGCATATTGCTGCAATCCAGGTTGACGCCGGCTTTAATGGCAGCTGCTGCAGTCGCAACACTGGAGGGTAAGACTTTATGACGTAGCCAGATATCTTCCAACGCCCAGCAGTCGGTAACTACATGTCCTTTAAACTTCCACTCTTTGCGCAATATTGACTGCAGCAGGGTTTCACCGGTGCAACAGGGTTCGCCGTTTAAGCGGTTATAGCCACACATTACTGATTCCACACCGGCATCTACCAGTTTTTTGAAAGCATACAAATAAGTTTCGCGCAAATCTTTTTGATCCACAATTGCATTAAAAGTGTGGCGCCCTGCTTCGGGACCGCTGTGCGCTGCAAAATGCTTGGCAGCCGCAGATGTTTTCAGGTAACGGCTATCCTCACCCTGTAATCCTTTTATGAAAGCCACACCCATGGTGCCCGTAAGAAAGGGATCTTCACCATAGGTTTCCTGTCCCCTGCCCCAGCGTGGGTCGCGGAAGATATTGATGTTGGGGCTCCAGAAAGTCAACCCCATATACTGCAGGTGCCTGTCTTTTGCCACCGCCAGGTTATATTTTGCCCGGGCTTCGGTGGAAATTACGGTGGCTTCTTCCTGCAGCAGTGCTTCATTGAAAGTGGCAGCCATGCCAATGGCCTGTGGAAACACCGTGGCCCGGCCGGCCCTGGCTACACCGTGCAATGCCTCGTTCCACCAGTTATAAGCAGGTATGCCCAGGCGATCTACTGATTTGCTGTTATAGCCCAGCAGTGAAATTTTCTCCCGCAAACTCAGCTGCTGCAAAAGGTCATTTACGCGTGCCTGCATCGGCAACTGTGTATTTCGGAATGCAGGCATTGCATTTTGTCCATGGGAATAAATGCTTATAAGAAACAGCAGTGTTACAAAAAGAAAACGGTTCATGCAGTTAATAAATTTCAATGTTTGAGATAACAGGGCATGCTTTTGCAGCAGTAATATTTATTCTTATTTTGCCTGTTTCTACAGGGGCTACCTTCAGAATTCTTTTATAGCCGATGGTGGTAGCACTGGCTACCGCCTGCCAGGCATTGTCTTTCCATATTTCTACGTTGAAAGATTGCACACGCTGACCCAAGCGGATGTATTCCTGCAGGCTAATATATTGTATGGTGGAAGCTTTTGCAAGGCTGATGGTCACCGTGCCGGTGGTTACCCCGTCATTGGTACACCAGTACGTGTTTTCATTGTCATCGGTAATATTGGCCGGTGCATAGGCAGCCGCTTTTCCACGGTAGCTATCAGCAGTAACCGCCGCTTTTTTGGCCAGGTTCAGGGCAAATGTTTTATTGAGCAGTTCGCGGAACCCTTTTAGAGAAGCCACATCTTTTTCATGAAACAGGCCCCGCTGATCGGGCGGTACGTTCAGCAGCAAATTAGACCCGCGTCCAACAGAACTGAGATAGATATCAAACAGTTGTTCCGGTGTTTTTACTTTATCATCTTCTGCGGCATGGTAAAACCAACCCGGACGGATAGAGACATCCACTTCGGCAGGAATCCATTTGGTACCATCCGGCGAACCGGTATTGAGTAATTTTTCAATACCCGGTTTGCCTGCATGCAGGGTGTCCGGTGTAATGCTGTTCCAGTTGGTTTCCCCGGCAATACCGCTTTCATTGCCCACCCAGCGGATGTCTGGTCCTGCATCACTGAAGAACAATACTTTTGGCTGTATGCTTCTTACCAGCGCCAATGTTGTGGGCCACCCGTAATATGTCTTGCTGTTTATTTTTCTTTCTTCATTGGCACCGCCGTAGTAGCCAGTACCACCATTGGCGCCATCAAACCACATTTCGGTAACCGGCCCGTATTGGGTAAACAATTCTTTCAACTGGTTGCGGTAGTAGGTGAGGTAACCGGGCTTGCCGTATGCTGCCTGGTTCCTGTCCCACGGCGACAGGTAAACGCCAAATTTCAATCCCATCTTTTTACAGGCATCGCTGGCTTCGCGAACAATATCGCCCTTGCCATTTTTATAGGGACTGTTCTTTACAGAATGCTCCGTGTATTTGCTGGGCCACAAACAAAAACCATCGTGGTGTTTGCAGGTTAAGATCATCATTTTAAAACCCGCGTCTTTCAATGCCTTTGCCCATTGGCCGGCATCTGCAGCGGTTGGGTTAAATACTGTTTCCTTTTCGTCGCCGTTGCCCCACTCACGACCGGTAAAAGTATTGGTAGTAAAATGCACAAAGGCATTGGTCTCCATTTTATGCCAGGCCAATTGGGTAGCAGTAGGTACAGGTAATAGTGGCGCAGGAGGCGCTGTCTTTTTAGCCTGTGAAAATATGGCTGTGCAAAACAGGAGTGCTGAAACTGAGAATAACCACAATTTATATGTCATGTGAAGAATTATTTGTGTTGTTGATTTCTTATTTGTTACAAGCATTGCAGCAATATAAAGTACAGGGTGAGCCGCCCTGTTCCTGAACTTCTGCAGCGCTGTAAAAAAAGGGCTATCCACCCTTGCAACTTCAATGCAATGCAACCCTACTGTACACTGTATTCAAACGCCAGCGCCGGTATACTGCCAAATGTTTTCAGCAATGCTTCGGGTACCATTACTTTTACCTTATCGCCGGTGGCGGTCCACTTTACATATTT
>JANPGT010000073.1:0-8401 GCA_031424135.1 Chitinophagaceae bacterium | reverse complement strand
CTGCCGGGCAATCCATTGCTGGCGCGGGTACCATTTTTATAGGCTTCCTCAATATTGCGTGGCATGTATAAGGACTGGGCGTTGACAGCAAAAGCTGCGATGAGGAGCAGGATACAGGTACAAAAAAGTCGAATCATATATATAATTTAAAAAACGAAATTAATCCAAACCGCGCAGAGGTGGAAGCGTAATTTATATAAGTGGTTGCCAGGGAATTTGTAGTCGTTAATCTGTAGTTATTAGTCATTCGTCTTCAGACGGGAAAAACCGGTGTTCTGTCAGTTTTTTTATAAGAAATATCAGGCATCATCATATCGGTCCCTTCCGGCCAATCGCCCGGTTTGGCTATCAGCCACTAGGTTAGTTTTTTGATCTCCTTTAAATAATCATATTGTTCATCTTCATGAAAGCCGGCAATAGTGGTATTGATTTTTTTCAGCTGAGACTGGTAGAGGTTCATCAGCACAGTGCTGGTCTGGTACCGGATGCCGGAGTCTTTCATTTTTTTGCAAAAATAAATCAGTAGTTCGGCTTCTGCCTGTTTGGAACCGGTATAGCGGATATGCTTGCCTGTGATGCGCAGTATTTTGCGCAGGCTTTTTTTTGCAAAGTACAGCTGGCTGCTGTTGATGCCGGTAAACTGTTCATCGATTTCTTGTTTTACACCGGCGATATACGCATCCCTGTCATCTTCTTCAAACAAGAGGTAGGTAAGAAATTCCTTATTGTCTTTTTTGTATTTGGCAAGCTGCAGGCAAAGGGCTGCCAGGCGGGAAGCCGAACAATTGCCCAACTCATTCTTTATTTCGCTTATACTGGCTGCTTTCATCATTCAATAGTTGCTGTTGCAGGTTGCAATATATTGCCTGTTACGCAATATCAGCACATTTGCCAGCCTTAAAGGGGCTGGTTTTTTAAAGCATATATAAAGCCGCAGCTGTGCAAATTCATCAACCCAGCTGCGGTCTCTTTTTTATTCTTTTGTCTCCAGCACGCCTTTCCATAGCAACGCGCCCAGTATGCCTCCCACTATGGGCGCTACAACAAAGAGCCATAATTGCGACAATGCTTTACCACCTGCAAACAAAGCCGGGCCAAAACTTCTGGCGGGGTTTACAGATGTACCTGTAATGGGTATGGCCACCATATGTATCAGTACCAGCGTAATGCCAATCGCAAAGCCCGTCATAGGGCTATTACCCATTTTAGAAGTAGTGGCAAAAATAACCAGCAGAAAAAGGCAGGTCATCACCACTTCTGTAATAAAGGCTGCGCTGGTAGAATAATTACCCAGGTAGCCTTCGCCCCATCCATTGGAGCCCAGGGCCCATTCTTCCAAACCGGTAAATCCATTTTTGCCGCTTACTATCAAGTACAATATACCTGCACCGGCAGTGGCACCTGCAAATTGGGCCACAATATGGCCTGTTGCATCTTTTATGTTGATTTTACCTGCTACCAGCATGGCAATGGTAATGGCCGGGTTAATATGACAGCCTGAAATAGGGCCAATAGCGTAGGCCATAGCTACCACGGTAAGTCCGAATGCCAGTGAAATACCCAGCAAGCCCAATCCTGCAGGACCAGAAGTGGAAATACCGGATACTACAGCTGCCCCGCAGCCAAATAAAACAAGGGCAAGGGTACCAATGAATTCAGCAATTATTTTTTTCATACTGGTTGGTTTTGGTGAAGAATTACTTTGATATAATATTGGTAAGTAGGGAAAAATGTGAATAGGGTTGTATCACTGAAATGATTTAGCTGCAAAGCTGTTCACGTATAACAGCATTTAATAATACCAGACAGCAGTGACAGTGATGCAATAGCTATTTTTCTTATATGGGTGATATTGCCTGTTGCAGGGCATCTGCTGTTGGGTGCAGGAAATGTTTTAAAAAAGGGGCAGACTGCCATAACGAAAAGATCGTATACAGGGTGGACTTATTTGTTTGCTAAGGGTTGGCAGCCACATCGCTTTCAAATAAAAGTGAGCGGATTATTATTGACGGCGGATGGGTTTCCCCGCGGTTATTTATAGTCTTCCATGCCGGTTACTATATGGCCATAGTTTACCAGTAATTCCTGTCCCGCGGCAATATCCGTCAGCGCTTCAAAGTCTTCGCCATCATTTACAGAAATAATATTGGGCGTAACTGAATGGTTAAGGTAGTTTACCAGGTCCATCAGTTTAAAGCCATAATCGGGCACAAAATAATTTTCTTCATCAAACAGGCAATAGGTTTCCACCAGGTCTTTGCTATAAGCAGGCAACTGCTCTACATCGGCAATGGGCAACTTTATCCATTCACCCACGCCTTTAGAAAAGATACGCCTGCATCCTTTGGGGATGGGTCTCATGGCAAAAACCCCAATACCGTGAATGCCCGATGGTTTCAACATTACATAGGTGTCTTCTTTCAGTTCCGCCAGCAGCGCTTCTTTTGTCATAAAGGATGGTATTGGTGCCAGTTCAGGCAGGCAGACAAATGTAATGTAAAAGTATTTATACGGGATGGAAACAGCCCCATCCCGTTAATTTACGGTAAGCTGCCCCGGCATGAAATATATTTACGGATGCTGCGTTGAAAGACTGCTACAGCCTGCACAGGTGTGAATAATTATTTTCTTAAAAGAAATTGTATTTATAGTAAAAAAATAGTACATGAAAAAAATCCTTGTTTTTGCTGTTTCCCTGCTTGCATTCGGCGTTATGTCTGCACAGACAAAAACCGCTAAACCTGCAGCTAAAAAGGCAGCTTCAAAAAGCAAAAGAGTCACTAAAAAAAGCACCTCTGCGGTAAAGACCGAGTTTGATGAACTGGTTTGTTACGAAGACGGCCCCTGTACATTCAGTATTCATAAAGGTGATACTTTGGTATATGATGTATATACCCCCGGCAGTCAGTATACAATGAATGTAGTACCCAACAAATTTGATGCAGGTGTGGTGGCAGATTTTAACTGGATAGCTACCGGCAGTGTAAACAAAAAAGGCCATGTTACCATCAGCGCCAAAGCATTACAAAGCGGCAAGAGCTACCTGAGCACCCTGCCCGAAGGGGAATTGAAATTAACAGATGCTTCAGCATTATGGCTGGGTGCAGATAATTTTAAAGACCTCTCCAACAAAGAAACCCCGGTGAGTTTCGACAATGGAAAGCAGGAGACGTTTTTGAGTCCCGATGAAGATGCTGTAAGTGCACCTGTAAACTATAAAGGCAAAGAGATCAGTCTTGAAGGATTCGCTATCCAGACAAAAGCAGAAGGAGAGCCTGACAGGAAAGAGATATGGGTGCTGAATATTTCCAGCAACCTGCTGATGTTTAAAATAAGCAGTACCAATTTTACCATGCAGCTGAAAGAAGTGCACGAGAAGAAGCTGGCTGCGGCACCCGTTCCGGCAAAGAAGAAAAAATAGTATAACCAAAAATATTATCAGACAGGGATTCCGGAAAAGGAATCCCTTTTTTATTGCAACTGGTGCTGCATTTGCTGAAAGGCAGATATAAACATTTTGTATTTATTTTCTGTATGCGGCCAGGCTATGGCTTTGCGGTCAAAAACCTGTTTAATCAGTCTATTGGCGGCCGCACAATCTGCGTCATCATAAAAATACATTTTCCAAGCCGGCACCAATTCTTCAAATGGGATAAGGCCAAATCCGTTACCATAGATTTTTATGGGGGTCGGCGTGCTTCGCACATCTATGTACTGAATGGTATTGTTAAATGCCCAGGTAAAATACAGTTCCCAGAACCTGCAATGATTGATGAGGCGCTTTTTTAACTGCGCATCAGTTTCCTTGCCGCTGGCTTTTATACGCCATGCATTGTTTTCACTGGAAAATGGATTTTCTGCCGGCGATGAAAATTGACCGGGCTGACTTTCAAAATTGTCCAGCGGGCCTTTTGCAGGTCCTACCTGCATCTCTCTTGCAGTGAGGTAGGGGACCGGCAAAACGGATTTCTTGTTTTGCCGCCCTGTAAGCAGCAGCTGTCCGTTGCCATATACCCAGGTGCCGTAGTCATATTGCCCCAAATCGCTGGTATAGCTGCCGTCTTTTTCAAGGTCGATAAAATTGGCCGGGGTTAATAAGTTATCTTCCGTCGTTTTGTTGCCCGAACTGTGTGTGAAGAACCACACATGCCCGGAAGGGTTTGCGGGCTGGCGGCAGGCGCCTGTTAACAGCAGTACAAGGGCAATTCCCGTGCGTAAAGTTTTTGTCGCCATAGAAATAGCTGAAGCTGGTTTAAAACATGAATATAATATTAAATTAATTTACTTTTAATACCCGGTTGCTGCCAATATTATGGCACCGTTAACCTTTAAAATATTTTATCATGAAAAATGTATTGTTGCTGCTCTTATTTTTTTCGGGCCCTTCATTCTTTGTACACGTAAATGAAGGAATAAGTGAAGCTGACAGAAAACTGGCAGTAAGTGAATTTCAGCGCACCAAACAGCGGTTTTTGGCCGATGTGAAGGGGCTTTCTTCGGCGCAACTCAGTTATAAGGCTGATACTTCGCGCTGGAGTGTAGCTCAGTGTATAGAACATATTGCGCTGGCAGAAAGTATGATGTGGCAGTGGGAACAGGGCGTAGTTAGCCAGCCTGCTGCACCTGAAAAAGCCGCAGAAGTAAAAATTACGGATGAGCAGCTGTTAAAAGGCGTGGTAGACAGAACGCAGAAATTTAAAGCGCCGGAAATGCTGCAACCGGTAGGTAAGTTTCCCAGCAGCGATGCCGCCATACAGGCTTTTGTAAGCAGGCGCGATTCAACAATTGCTTACCTTGCTGCCACAAACGACGATTTGAAGAATCATTTTACAGCGCATCCCGCGTTTGGTACCATTAACTGCTACCAGTTAATGCTGCTGCTTACCTCGCATAGTGAAAGGCATACTTTACAGATAGAGGAAGTAAAAGCCAATGCGGGATTTCCCAAAAAATAATGATACAGGCGTACAGCCACTGTATTTAATAGCCGGGTTCGCCCGGTTTTTTTATTTACGGGTATGCAGGTTGTGGAAAATCCTCCTTATTATCTGAGAAAAAAAGCCGCGGTTTGATTTTTTGTGCACTAATTACCCCTTATACAAACCAATTGGCTGCTCAGAACGATGAATTATTCTGGCATACATTTTTGGTATGCTTGCTTATTCAATTACTAAAATTAATATTATGAATAAACCGGAAAATTTAGTGCAGCAGGAAGCCATTAAAAAATTACAGGAGCTGGCCGCCGAAATCGATACCTGTCTTTTTTGTACTAACCTAAAAACAGATGATGGTGCTACCTGCCGGCCCATGAGCACACAAAAGGTGGATGATAATGGGGATATATGGTTTTTCAGCGCGAAAGACAGTGATAAAAACAGGGATATTCAGAACGATAATAAAGTACAGTTGTTTTATGCGCACCCGGGAAAAAGCAGCTATATGGTAGTAAACGGGGAGGCGGCTATTACTACAGATCGTCAAAAAATTGAAGAATTATGGAGCCCGCTGGTGAAGACCTGGTTTACAGAAGGGAAAGATGACCCTAATATTTCATTGATTAAGGTAAGCAATGTAAATGCGTATTACTGGGATACAAAGGGAAACAAAATGATAAACTTTCTAAAGATGGTGGCCTCTGTTGCTACAGGTAAGATGCTGCTTGATGCTGAAGAAGGTGCATTGAATGTAAGATAATCCGGGTATGCCCATTTATATATAGTTAGTTGAGATCGGCCGTACATTGTAAAGATACCTCAAAAGGGTATCTTTCTTTTTATATGCAGCTGTAAAAAAGAGCAGTGCTATTTTACAACATACAGTGCCTTATGTATAATAACTGCATCAATCTTGTTTATCTTACCCATGTACTCACCGTCAATCTGGAAATGCACTTTTTTTCGGGAGCTTATTTGCAATGACTGGCTTTGAAAAAGCTCCGTTTTGGTTTTGTTGTAAGGCTGGTGGGTCACCATCATTTTAAATATCTCAGTAAACGAGACTTTCCTGATAATTACTATTTCAAACAGGTCATCATCCAGCCTGCCGGCCGGATTGATGACGGCCCCGCTGCCATAGCGTGTGGCATTTGCAATCACTATCATTGCCGCCTCCCGCCTGATGGTATCTTTATCGGTCTTGATGGTAGCCAGCATTACTGAATGACGCCACAATACACGCCAGGCAGCTTTTACATATCCCCACATGCCCCTTTGTTTGCTGGCCTCAAAAATTTTAATAACGGAAGCATTGAAGCCGATATCGCTCAGGTGTACGCAAAGCTGGTTATTTATTTTTATGAGGTGTATTTGCTGGGTCTCACTTTTCAGTACATGTTTCAGTGCGCCCGGTACGTCTGCAGGTATTCCCAGCTCTTTGGCCAGTCCATTGGCTGAGCCAGCGGGTAGGATGCCCAATACTATTTCAGAATACAGAATGCATTCCGCTACCAGTTTTACTGTGCCGTCTCCCCCCACAGCAATCACCCTGTCTGGTTTTGACTGGCTTATTTTATCTTTAAGGCTGTTTACAGTGCAGTTGCGCGTAAGCAGGTGCTTTTCTATACGGTGTGGAAGGTCCGCAAAGAAGCGGTCGATCTCGCCGGCCCAGTTAACGGAAGTATTGCCGGAGCCCGGGTTAATGATGAAGAGTAATTGCAAAGAATCCTGTTTATTCATGCTGGCCTGGTAGTTGTTGCAGTAACACAGTATTATAAAACTATACCAAAAATTGTCAAATCATCTGCGTCACAGAAAATTTATAAAAATATACCACGGCTATGGTCATATGCATGATTTGCTTTTGTATGGTCACCTGTTCAAACAAAAGCCTGCCGGCAGGAAGCGCTACAGGAAGAACGTGTTGTCTAATGTAGTCCACCTGCTGCGTTTATTCTTTGTAAGACCGGTTCCACATGCGCCGGTAGAGCTGCATTGGCAGCAGCAGGTACTGCACCAGAAAACCGAGGCAGATGGATTTATAAAATTTGAATGGGCTTCTGAAACGCCGGTGCCGGCTGGCTGGCACCCGGTAGAGGTGATGTACAAAAGCAGGGGGCAGCTGGTGAAAGGAAATGGTGAACTGTTTGTTCCGCATCATACCCAGTACGGTTTTATATCTGATATTGATGATACGGTAATGGTATCGCATTCTGCCACTGTTGTAAAACGGCTAAGGGTATTGTTTGGCACTAATCCAAGAACAAGGAAAATATTCGAGGGTGTTGAGCGGCATTACCGTTTATTGGCCATGTCTAATACTACCCCTGAAGCGCCCAATCCTTTTTTTTACGTATCAAGCAGTGAGTGGAACCTGTATGAATACCTGGAAGATTTTTTTAGTTTCAACAAAATGCCCAGGGGCGCCTTCCTGCTGAATCATATTAAGCGCTGGCCCGAGCTGCTGAAAACCGGCAAAACAACACACGAGGGGAAACTGCTGCGGGTAATGCGCATACTGCAGGCTTTCCCGCAGCAGCAATTTATTTTATTGGGCGACAATACACAGCGCGACCCGGTCATTTACAAAGCCATTGCAGAAAAGTACCCCGGCAGAATACATGCTGTGTATATACGGAATGTACGTGCTTCGCAAGCGGCAGAAACGCATGCCTTACTACAGCAGCTGCAGCAGCATACCGGTATTCACACCTGTTTATTTAAACACAGCACTGAAGCCATTGAACATTCAAAGGCCATTGGGCTGATACGGGAGCTTTGAGCTATTAGCTGTAAGCCGTGAGCTGGTAAGGGTCTCTCAATAACAATCACTTTGCAACAGAAGCTTTATCTTTCAGTAATAAAAGATAGCTATATGCCCGCACTGCCCGGTAGAAAACACCCTGACAATTTTTTTCTGCGTTTACGCCCGATGCCCCGGCTGATGATAAGCATTGCTGCAGCGTTGATAGCCGGTTTATTTATCCGGACAGCCGACATACCCGTGCTGGTAAAACTGATGATATTGTGGGATGTGTTTTGTGCAGTTATTCTTTTCTGTGCCTGGATGGTATTTTTTTCCTGCGCACCGGCGCAGCTCAGAATGATTGCCAGCGAAGAGGACGGGAGCCGGTTTTTTGTATTTGTGATTGTAGTGGTTGCTTCTATGGCAAGCATGGTGGCGGTACTGCTGTTGATTCTTTCCAAAGAAACGTATGCAAAAGCGGGGCTGTACCTGCCGGTAGCCATTGCCGGTATGCTGCTTTCCTGGATATTGGTGCACACTACTTTTTGCTTTCATTATGCACATATGTATTACCGCAATGACAAGCACCAGCCGGAAACCCATGCGGAGGGACTTGAGTTTCCGAAAGAGGAAGCGCCGGATTACCTCGACTTTGCGTATTTCTCCTTTGTAATTGGCATGACCTTCCAGGTGTCTGACGTTGAAATTTCTTCGCGTG
>JANPGT010000072.1:0-6398 GCA_031424135.1 Chitinophagaceae bacterium | reverse complement strand
CAGCATAGCCCTCCATGTGGGCCAATCATGTTTCCATTCATGTCCCCAGATATCAAGCTCATAATTGATGCCCTTGCCATACATTACCCCTCCGAAGCGGCGGTTGGCTTCCGGATCTTCGTGATCGCCGCTGCCGGTTAATATATGCACGTGATTGCTGCGGCGGATTTGCTCAAGCGTATTATGGTCCGTTAGATTGGGCAGGTAGTGAATAGGGCTGTTAAAATATACATCATCGTTAAAATACCCCTTTGTGTACTCCGTCAGGTCGTACACTCCGCTCATGGCCAGGCAACCGTTAATAATATCGGGGCGTTTAAAGAAAAGGTTGGCGCTGTGCAGGGCACCAAAAGAAGCGCCACAGGTGATTATGGGTGTTTCCCAACTGGTATTGTTGCGGATAAAAGGTACCACTTCATCGTAGACATAATGATTAAACTGGTTCTGCCGCACCGCCTTATGGTAGGGATCCATGTGGTTGTTCATCCAGCTTTCCGTATTGATGCTGTTAATGGAAAACACTTTTACCTTACCCGCATCTACAAAGGGGGCAATGTGATCCATCAGCTGAAAGCGTTCATATTCAAGGTAATCGGCAGCGGCAGTGGGTATCATCAGCAGGGCAAAACCATAGTTGCCGTACATGGCAATGGGCATTTCTTTGTTCAGCGAAGGGCTGTGCCAGGAGTGCAGGCTTCTTTCCATACAGGATTGCATTTATTTTTCATGACTAAAATAGCAATAAAAAGGGTTTAACAGCCGTTTATAAAAAATCCTGCCCTAAAAACTTGCAACAACAAAAGAAAGTGGATACCTTAGCTCTACTTATAAGCATAGCTATACTATAATTAAGTAAGGCATAACCGTTTAGCTTATTCTATATCTAAGGAAGACCGCTCCGTTGACCCACCCCTCTGAAGACTCCACACCGTAGTTCCTTTTATTGGTTCATGCTTAAAAATTAAATTTATGAAACTTGACTTGTCACACAGCAGCGGCTTTAAGATCGCGTTAATTGTAATTGTATTGTACGCAATAATCGCCACCATTACATACATGGCC
The DNA here is from genome assembly GCA_031424135.1 of Chitinophagaceae bacterium. Taxonomy (GTDB): domain Bacteria; phylum Bacteroidota; class Bacteroidia; order Chitinophagales; family Chitinophagaceae; genus JACMLD01. The sequence continues at coordinate 5,336 of JANPGT010000072.1, read as the reverse complement.
TGGAATTAAATTTTTACTCCAGCGCCTTCAAACGCTTACCTCATTGCCACTAAGGTTACCGCATTAAATTTTGTCCTGATTGCGCTATGCTATTGGGACAAAATTTCTATTTTCCGGTCTGGATGCTTCTCTGCAAACTGGTAAATCAATCCCCGGATATAGTCATTGTCGGCGTACATGGTAAGCCGGTCCTTTACCACCCCAATAGCATCATTCACTATTTCTTTCGGCAAGGGCCCCATGCCCACAAACTTGCCCTTCTCCATCAGGAAATAATGGGCATTTTCATCTTCACCATCAGCTACCAGGAAACTGGGTAGTTTTTCCTGCAGAGAGCCGATGGCTTTTTTTACTTTCTGGTTGTACAAACTGGCCGCTTCTATCGTTGCCGGTGCCGGGTTATTTACAAAACAGAGCGCCTCATTCAACTCAAATTCATCGATTAATTTTTTCAACAGCACCCTCCCCTCGTGCAGCAGGTTAAAAGTGTAGACCGGCAACAGATGCCTTTTCTTCTTCTCAATAAAAAGGCGCAGGTAACCGCTTCTATCTTCATAAGTATACAAACCATACTCGTGGTGGTATTTTTTCTGGCTGCGGTTGTACTGGGGCCAGAGGCGTCTTATTTCTGTGCTTTCTACAATCAGTGCGGCCAGTTCGCTGCTGCATTCCCTGCAGCTTACTGAGTGAATATTCCGCAGGAATTCCTGTTTGCGTTTGGTGCCATCGTTATTGCTAAAATGACTCTTTACCCGTTGCTGTAGGTTGCTGGCCTTGCCAACATATACAATCTTCTTTTTCTGGTTGTAGAAATAATATACCCCGGGCCCACTGGGTAACTGTTCAATATCAGGTGCCGGTAAATGCGGCGGCAGGTACTGCTCTTTGTTTCTTCCTTTGAGCATCTCCGCCATCACGCCTGCCCTGTCGTTTTGCACCAGCTTTTCAAACAGCTCCACGGTAGCCATGGTATCGCCCATGGCGCGGTGCCGGTTGGTAATACTTATTTGCAACTCGCGGCAGAGATTGCCCAGGCTATAGCTGGCAAAACCCGGGAATATCTTACGTGCCATGCGTACGGTACACAGTTTGCGCACATTCAGATCCCAGCCCGCTTCTTTTAAGTGGTGCTTGATAAAAGAGTAATCAAAGTTTACATTGTGCGCTACAAAAATCCTTTGCTCCAGCAGATTAAAAATCTGTCCCGCTACCTGCTCAAAACCAGGTGCGTCGTACAGCATATCATTGGTGATTCCGGTAAGCGCCGTAATATGGCGTGGAATGGACACCCGCGGATTAATGAGGGTATGAAACCGTCCTTCTACCTCCCTGCCATTGTGCAGCACAATGGCAATTTCTGTAATGCCAATGGCAGTGGCATGTCCGCCGGTGGTTTCGATATCAACAATTGCGTATGTCATTGGGACAATGAATGTACAAATATTTTGCTAAAGATATTGGGAAGCAGGAAGAAATTTCTGATTGGTGGACTTTTTGATTTCGGGATTTTGTGATTGCGGGATTTACTTTGGTTTGACAATGACTACAATCGCTGGCTTCGGTTAACCCCATTCAAAAATGCCTGCAGGCTGAAACGTTTGCATCAAAGAAATCCCAAAATCCAGCTATCCCAAAGTCCCAAAATCCTTCTCAATTTGCTACCTTTGCCCCCCAAATAACAGGCTGATTAACTATGGAATTGAGTAAAAATTATATCCCCGCAGCACCGGAAGAAAAATGGTACAAACACTGGCTGCAAAAAGGCTATTTCAACAGCACGCCGGATGAGCGGGAGCCCTATACCATTGTAATTCCCCCGCCCAATGTAACCGGGGTACTGCACATGGGCCATTGCCTTAACAATTCCATACAGGACATTCTTATCCGCCGCGCCCGCATGCAGGGCAAAAACGCCTGCTGGGTGCCCGGTACGGATCATGCCTCCATTGCCACCGAAGCCAAAGTGGTAGCTATGCTGCGCGAGAGGGGCATCACCAAGTCTTCGCTCACACGCGATGAATTCCTTGCCTATGCCTGGGAATGGAAAGAAAAATACGGAGGCATTATTCTGCAGCAACTTAAAAAACTGGGCTGCAGCCTCGACTGGAACCGCACTTCCTTTACCATGGATGAGGATTATTACAAGTCGGTGATAAATATTTTCATCCGCATGTATAAAGACGGGCTTATTTACCGGGGAATGCGCATGGTAAACTGGGACCCCGTTGGTAAAACCGCCCTGAGCGATGAGGAAGTGATTTTTAAGGAAGTCAATTCAAAACTTTATTATATCAAATACCCGTTTGCCGATGGCAGCAACCAGTTTATTATGGTGGCTACTACCCGGCCGGAAACTATTTTGGGCGATGTGGCCATCTGCGTAAACCCTGCAGACGAACGGTATACTTCGTTTATTGGCAAAGAAGTTATGGTGCCCATCATTAACCGCAGGATCCCCATTATTGCTGACGAATATGTAACCACCGATTTTGGTACCGGCGCATTGAAGATTACACCGGCCCACGATAAAAACGATAATGAACTCGGCCGCAAGCATAACCTGAAAGCCATTACCACCCTGGATGCAGAAGGAAAGTTTACAGCGGATGAATTAAAAGAAGATCAGCCCTCTGCAAAGGTAATAGCGTATGTGGGCAAAGATCGTTTTGAACTGCGTAAGATCATTATAGCAGATATCAGTGAGCTGGGACAGGTAGAAAAATTTGAAGATTACAAGGGACAGGTGGGTACCAGCGAAAGAACCGGCGCGGTAATAGAATCAAGATTAAGCCTGCAATGGTTTATCAATATGAAGACCTTCCTGGAGAAAAATCCGGAAGCACTTGCAGCAGTGATGGATGATGAAATCCAGTTTCACCCGGCCAAACTGAAAAATACCTATAGTCATTGGTTAAGCAATATCAAAGACTGGTGCATCAGCCGCCAGCTCTGGTGGGGACAGCAAATACCCGCCTGGTATGATGAACAGGGCAACTGCTACGTAGCAGCAACGGAGGAGGAAGCGAAGCAGCAGGCGCTGGCAAAAGACTCACAGCTCACAGCTAACAGCTTACAGCTTACCAGGGACGAAGACGTACTGGATACCTGGTTCTCTTCCTGGCTATGGCCCATGGAAGTGTTCAAAGGAATCAGTCACCCCGGCAATGCAGATATAAAATACTACTACCCTACCACTACGCTGGTAACAGGGCAAGACATTATCTTTTTCTGGGTGGCACGTATGATTATGGCGGGTTACGAATTTGCCCAAAAAGCACCGTTTAAAGATGTGTACTTCACCGGCATGGTGCGCGATAAGCAGGGCCGTAAAATGAGCAAGCAGCTGGGCAACAGTCCCGATTTGCTGGGCCTGATTGACAGCTATGGCGCAGATGCTGTTCGCTTTGGCATTATGATCTCTTCTCCCGCAGGCAATGACTTATTGTTTGATGAATCTTCGCTGGAACAGGGAAAGCAATTCAATAACAAACTCTGGAACGCTCTGAAATTAGTCAGGAGTTGGGAGTCGAGAGTCGTTAGTCCGTCCGCGCAATTGCCTAACAGCTCAGAGTTCACCGCTAACAGCTTCTCTATTGATTGGTTTGAAAACAGGCTGCACGAAGTAAAGGCTGAAGTAGAAACCCTGATGCAGCAGTTCAAGCTCAGTGAGGCGTTAAAAACCATTTACTCTCTCATCTGGACGGATTTCTGCAGCTGGTACCTTGAATGGGTGAAGCCCGGTTTTGAACAGCCCATTGATGCAGCGGTATACAAAAAGACAGTGGCTTTCTTCACTGAATTGATGCAGTTGCTGCATCCGTTTATGCCTTTTATTACCGAGGAAGTGTATCACCTGCTGGAAGAAAGGCAGGATGATCTGTGCGTGAAACAATTGGCTGCGGCACAGGCTTCAGATAAAGATATATTAGCCAGCGGCGAGTTATTGAAAGCCGCCATTACGGCCATCCGTGATGCACGTAATAAAGCACAGCTGAAACCAAAAGAAGAAATTGATTTGCATATTCAAACAGCAGATGCGGATCAGTACACGCAGGTACAGGGCCTGCTGGCAAAGCAGGTAAATGCAAAAGCCGTTCATTATACTGCGGAAAGCATCCCGCAAAGTATTGCCGTTGTAATGGGCAAGGAAAAATTCTACATGGTATCTGACCAGCCTATTGTAACAGGCAACCAGGAAGAAGACCTGCTGAAAGAAAAACAGCGCCTGGAAGCTTTTGTAGCGGCCATTGAAAAGAAACTGGGCAATGAGCGCTTTATGCAGAATGCCAAAGCCGATGTGGTGGCATTGGAGCAAAAGAAAAAATCAGATGCAGCAGCCAAGCTGAAAGTAATTGAAGAGAGTTTGGCGGCGAAGTGATATTATTTCATTGTAAAATCAACCTAGTTTTATATGCGGGTAATATAAAAGATAATCCGCTTTTTCATTTCCTGATACCATCGTTTGCGGCTTTTTCAACATATAGCAGCATAGGGTCATAGCAAAGCATAGGCTTTACCAACTGCCATTTTTTTCTACTGTTTTATTAACCCTGCTTCCAGGAACTAAATTATAGCCCCGAAGGGGTGACATATACGCAGCGATGGGTGCAGCCCATCGCGCCCTGGTAATACTTGAACCGTTTGCGCAAAGGTACGCAGGCTAAAAGCATCGAACAAGAATGCCCTGCTGCAATACTCTGAGCTCATGAAAGGAATCGTTAGTTAAAGTTATTTGAAAAATGTAACTACTTAAAATGCCATTCATACAAACTGTAACTGGTATCCTTAAGTATCCAAATTATCTCATGGTAGGCACCAGTACTGTCTTTTTTAAAATATTCCCAATCGCCGTTTCGCCAATGATGAACTGAATCCGTGACCGCCAACCCTTTGTATAGCATTCCCATACTATGTGAAGAACCATCATCCACTTTAAATCCAGTATGTATTAAGTCTGATACTTCTATGATTTTCCCTGTAACATCTTTGTCATCCGGATGATACAATTCCGGAGGAAAAAATAATTTTGAACTTATCCATAATACAATAACAACTGGTATTCCAATCTTAAAAGCAAGTTTCGAATCAGGTCTTTGATGTTTTGTTTTTAATAGAAATATTAATATAATCGCACTTAAAAGTGGTAATATCAAACGTAAAATCAAAAATAAATTCATTTTGTAAATTAAGAAATTTTTTGAGTTTAAGTAATGGTAGTAAAGTCGATGGTTGATGGTTTATTTTTTAACGTAATCTCATTAATTTAATTGTTTTTCATATAACAATACCCTCAAATGGCGGGTATGCGCCGTTTGCGCAAAGGCAGGCACGCTCAA
>JANPGT010000071.1:0-2912 GCA_031424135.1 Chitinophagaceae bacterium | reverse complement strand
CCCCTGATGACAATGGGGTTTGCATTAATCATATACAATCTAATAACAACCGAAAGTATTTTCAGCCACCTGCTTACTGCGCGCTGGCTGGTGTTTGTCGGAAGAATTTCCTACAGTATGTACCTGCGGCACTGGTTGGTTTTTTCTGTAGTTGGCTACTGGATAGTGCCCTGGTTGGGCAAATCCAACGGCAGTTTTTATGCCTGTTTCGTAATTTCTGCAATAGCGGCAGTACCTGTGGCCTGGGTCTCTTACCGGCTGCTGGAAATACCCTATTTTAGGAAATCACCCAAACATGAGGAGAACATAGGCGGGCCCATGCTGGCAGCATAAATGAACATCTATTTTTATCTATTCATTTTAAAAAAGTATAATAAAATCAACTTAATATGAGCAAAAAGCAAGTAGTGCTTATAACGGGGGGCACGGGTTTTTTAGGGAAACGGCTCGGTCTTCAGCTAAAAGATAAGTATGAAGTAATACTTACGGGCAGGAACAACAAGCAGAATTTCCAGGCCCAGAAATTTACCGGTTGCAAAATTGCCCCGCTGGACATTACCAGCATCGAATCTGTAAGGGATGCTTTTACAGAATTTAAGCCGGATATTGTTATTCACGCAGCAGCTACCAAGTTTGTAGACCTGGCAGAAAAATTTCCGATGGAATGCGTAGACGTAAACGTAACAGGCTCCCAGAATGTGGCCAGGGTAGCCGTTGAAAAAAATGTGGGTACCGTCATCGCTATCTCCACCGATAAGGCCGCTCCACCGGTTAGAAATACGTACGGTTTAAGCAAGGCCATCATGGAACGGATTTTTTGTACCATGGATGGTAAAACAGCCACAAAATTTACGGCTGTACGTTATGGTAACGTGGCATGGTCTACCGGTTCTGCCCTCACCATCTGGAAAAAAATGCTGGAAGAAACAGGTGTCATCGGCACCACAGGGCCCGAAATGCGCCGCTTCTTTTTTACGGTTGACCAGGCTGTAAACCTGGTAATAGCAGCACTGGATAATATTGATCTTGTAAAAGGAAAAGTATTATCCCGCAAAATGAAAGCAGCACAGATTGAAGATATACTTAAGGTATGGACTAAAAACAAAGGGGGCAGGTACGAGAAAATTGAAGGCCGGCCGGGAGAAAGGGATGATGAGTTTCTGATTGGAGATCTTGAACTGCCCTATACAGAAGAGCTTGAACTGAACGGTATTACACATTACCTGATATCTTTTAATGATAAAGTTAAAAAGCCTGTTCCATTTGGTCTTTCTTCAGCAAATACGGACCGGCTGACAGATGAAGAAATCCTTTCCATCATTAAAAATCCTCCTGCAGAGGAATTGTAAGTTTATGTTCAAACACGCAATAATAATGGCGGCGGGCAGGGGTAGCAGGATGATGCCGCTTACCGAGCATATCCCCAAGGCAATGGCAAATTACAAGGGAGACAGCCTGATTAGCAATGGGATTCAGAAAATCAGGAAGTCTATTCCCAATGTATATATCACCGTTGGGTACAAAGGCGCCATGCTGGCCCACCATGTGATAGAAAAAAATGTCAATACCATATTTAACACAGAAGGCCAGGGCAATTCATGGTGGATATTTAATACCCTCATGAAGTTTATTGATGAACCGGTAGTAGTACTTACCTGTGATAATATTACCGAACTCAATTTTGAATTATTGTACAACGATTATGTTAGCAAGGGCATGCCCGCCTGTATGGTGGTACCGGTATTGCCTGTTCCGGGGCTGGAAGGTGATTTCATTTTTCATGAAAACGGGGTGGTGAAGGAGTTGAACCGGCATAAACCCGGAAAAGCGTATTGCTCCGGCATACAGTTGCTCAACCCTGCCAAAATTAACCGGCTCATACAACCCGCAGATGATTTTTACCAGACCTGGATGCAGCTGATTGAACATTCACAGTTGTATTGTTCTGATATTTATCCTGACAAATGGTTTACCATAGACACACTGGTACAGCTGGATGATGTCAATAAAACAGACTGATGAAACCAAAAGTTGTAGCCGTTTCATACTCCTCGCTGGTAGCCATCAACCGGAAAGTGTACAATGAGCTGTCAAAAAGCTGCGATCTCACCCTGTTGATTCCCGAAGCTGCCCTTGTAAACAATAAACTGCAGCCTGCGGATCCAAAGGCTGCAGACGACCCGGCCGCAACAATCGCACTTCCTTTGAAAGGGGGAAACCCGCGCCTGCATTATCTCATTGGTATGTGGGGCCAGTTGCGGAAAGCTAAACCGGAATATATTTTTATAGAAAACGACCCCATGTCTGCTTTTTGCGTGGTGGCCTGTATGTATAAATTATTTTTTGGGTCCAGGGTATTTTGCCAGACCAATGAGAATTTTTCACTTTCGTTGAACCGGCTTTGGTCGGCAGAACCATTGCGGGCAAAAGCGCTGCTGCTGTTAAAAAGGCTGATTTGTTTTTTTGTGCGGCCGTTGGTAGATGTTGTGTATACCATCAATTATGATGGGAAAGCACTTTTTGAAAAATTGAATTTTAAAAATGTTAGCTGGATACCGCTGGGGTATGATCCGGCTTTTTTTTACGAATCAACGGATGAGCGGAAGCTGGTTCGTGATATGCTGAAGCTGGATACCCTGGTTATTGGCTATTTTGGAAGGATTGTTCCGGAAAAAGGGCTTATTCTTTTGCTGGAAGCATTGGCAGAACTGCAGCACTATGAATGGAAACTGCTGATTGATGATTTCTCAGCCTATACCACTCCGTATATAGATGAAGTAAAAAAATTTATCGCATACAGAGGATTGGCCGGCCGCGTCGTTTTTTTTCATGCCAGTCACAGCGAAATGATGAAGTACATGAATGCGTGCGATCTTACCGTGGTGCCTTCTGTGTCCACAGATACTTTCAAA
>JANPGT010000070.1:0-2898 GCA_031424135.1 Chitinophagaceae bacterium | reverse complement strand
CTGAAACTCTACAAAGACGATATTGATTTTAACGGTAACCTGCGCTTCGATTTTACCGGTGATAATATTGACGACTTCCTGGGTACGGCAAAGATCTATGATGCGGCGGTTTTTAAAAATGGACTGCGCATTTCTTTTGACTCACTCACCATCGATTCTAAACGAACCGGCAACAGCAAGAGCATCGTAATAGAAAGCAACGAGTTTGATGCGGCGCTGGCAGGGGAGTATTCCATCCGCGAATTGCCGGCAGCTTTCCAGATCTTCCTGAACCGCTATTATCCCAGTTATATCAAGCCTTCCACCAAAAAGATCACCAACGAGAATTTCAGTTTTGTGATCACCACCAAGAAGATTGATGATTACCTGGATTTGATTGACAAAAACCTGAAAGGGTTTAACAACAGTAATATCAGCGGACGCATCAACAGCAAAGAAAACCTGTTTAACCTGGATGCAGATGTGCCGCAGTTTGGCTACCGCAATATTATTTTCAGCAATACCAATTTGCAGAGCAGGGGAAATATGGATTCGCTGGTAATGGCGCTTACCGTGGGGGATGCTTTTGTGAATGACAGCCTGCATTTTCCCGGCACCAAAGTGAATATCCGTTCTGCCAATGATATCTCGCAGATAAAGATTACTACCAGTGCCAATCAAACGCTGAACTCGGCCGATATCTCCGGCAGGTTCCAGACCCGCAGCAACGGCTTCAGCGTTAATTTCGATCCTTCTACATTTGATATCAATGGTAAAAGATGGACGATTGATAAAAATGGTGAACTGACCCTTACCCGCGATATCGTGACCACCGAAGGATTGAAAATCTATAGTGGCGACCAGGAAATACTGGTGGCCTCGCAGTTGTCGGAGACAGGGCGTGGTACAGATTTGAATGTGCAGCTGAAGAAAATTAATATCGGCGATTTTGCGCCCTTCTTTGTAAAGAGCAACCGCCTGGAAGGATTGCTGACCGGTAATGTAGTAGTGAGCGATCCATTCGGCAATATGAATGTAGATGTAAATGCTGTAGCAGAACAGTTCCGGCTGGATGATGATTCAGTAGGCAGACTGCAGCTTACCTCGGGGTATTCAAAAGCTTCTGGCAGGGTAACGGTGGCGGCCAGTTCAGAAAACAAGAATTATAATTTTGATCTCAACGGGTTTATCAATACGGCCGACAGTACCGGTACCGGCATCGACCTAACCACGCACCTGCGCGATAAAACCAATATTCACCTGCTGGAGAAATATGTAACAGGCATATTCAGTCACCTGAATGGTTTTGCGGCCGGCGATCTGCGGGTAGTGGGCAAGGGCAAGAACCTGAAATACCTGGGTAATCTAACGGTAACGGATGCCTCTTTAACGGTAGATTATACCAAGTGTACCTACCGTATACCCAAGGCCGAGGTAAAGATGCAGGAAGACGGTATCGATTTTGGCAGCTTCCAGATAAAAGATGAACTGAACAATACCGGCGATGTGCAGCAGGGAAAGCTCTACCACAATAATTTCAAAGACATGGCCTTTGATTTCAGGGTAAAGACCAACCGCCTGCTGGTGCTGAATACCAGTAATGTTGATAACAAGCAGTTCTATGGAAGAGCCATTGCCAAAGCAACCTTTAGTTTCAAAGGCCCGCAGGAAGACATGCAGCTGGATATGCAGGGAGAAGCTACAGACAGTTCCGTTATCAGCCTGCCCATCAGCAGCAGCCGCGTAAACGGGGAAGCAGATTTTTTAAGCTGGAAAGTGTATGGTAAGGAAATGCAGGCGGCGAAGAATAAAAAAATAGAAAGTAACCTGACGGTGAACCTGAAAATGACGGCCAATAAATTTGCGCGCATCAATGTAATACTGGATGAAGTAGCCGGTGACCAGATAAGCGCCGTTGGTCATGGTGTGCTGGACATGCGGGTAGGCACCAACGAAAACCTTTCGCTGAACGGGCGCCTGGATGTTGACAGGGGAGACTATACGTTTACCTTTCAGTCTATTAAAAGAAAATTCAAGTTAAGGGAAGACGAATCCAATTATATTCAATGGAACGATGATCCTTACGATGCGGACATCAACGTAGTGGCAGAGTATACGGCGCCCAATGTTCGTTTCAGCGATTTGGGTACCAATAACAATACACAGCTGGCGGCACTCAATTCCGGCGTTAAAAATTATGTGGGGGATGTGCTGGTGAAAACCACCATTAGCGGCAAGCTGAAGAAGCTGGATTTTAAATTTGATATCGCACTGCCGCCCAACAGTTCGCTGGCCAATAACCAGGACGCTACCGAATTGCTGAAGCTGATATCCCGCGATGAGAACGAGCGCAACAAGCAGAGTTCCCTGCTGATTGTGTTTAATAGTTTTGGTCCGCTTTCCAGTTCCACCAATGCCTTTAATGCCGGCAAATCTGCGTTTGAAGGTATTTTCCTGAACAGTATTTCCGGGATTGTTTCCAACCAGCTGAGCCGTGCCTTCAGCAATGTGCTGCAGAATGTATTTAAAGATCCTACGTTCCGGATCAATATCAACGCCTCTGCTTACAGCGGTGCGGCCATTGCAGATGTGGCCCAGCAGACACAGTTTTTGCCCGACAGGGTAAATGCCAATTTTTCTGTAAACAAGAGTTATTTTAATGAACGGCTTACGTTCATAGTAGGCAGTGCGCTGGACTTTGGCATCAACAATACCGCCGCCTCCAATAATACCCGGAACAATTTCCAGTTTCTGCCCGATGTAACGGCGCAGTTAAAATTGACTTCCGATGGTAAAGTACTCTTCAATCTTTTCTACCGCGAAAACAGGAGCTACCTCAGCAGTATATCGGGCAAGCAAAGCCGCAGCGGCGCCAGCATTACCTACCGCAAAGAATTTGAAACCATTGATGAATTGTTC
>JANPGT010000069.1:0-1548 GCA_031424135.1 Chitinophagaceae bacterium | reverse complement strand
TATGTATTGGTGCATGGTGCATGGGCCGACGAATCTGCCTGGGGTTTTGTCCGCAATCAACTGGCCGTACATGCAAATGTGGTGGTGGTTAACCTGCCCGCCCATGGTGCAGATAATACGCATGGTGCAGGAATAGGCCTGAGCGATTATGTAAAAGCTGTTACTGCAGCGGTCAATCGGCAGCAGGGGAAAGTGATTTTAGTCGGTCATTCAATGGCTGGAGCAATCATATCACAGGTGGCTGAAAACATTCCCGGTAAAATAGAAAAACTGGTATACGTAGCAGCATATATTGCTAAAAATGGTCAAAGTGTAACTGCCCTTTCCAAAAAAGATACTACCAGCAGTGTAGCGGCCGCACTGGAGTTCAACAGTGATTATTCATTGGCCACTATTAAAACAGCAGTAGTACACGATAGTGTTTGTGCTGACTGCCCCGTTTATATGAAAGATTTGCTGGTAAAATACCACCGGGCTGAACCTGTAAAGGGCTTGAATGATAAAACGGTTTTAACAGACAGGTTTTCGGCTGTTCCAAAATACTATATCGCCACCACGAAAGATCGTGTAGTGCCCTATAGCCTGCAGCTGCAGATGCTTAAAGAAAATGGCAGTTTTAGAAAAGTATTTGAGCTGCCGACTTCGCATTTGCCCTTTGTTACAATGCCGCAGGAATTTTTAAATACCCTGTATGCAATAAACAGCTCATCCGGCAGCGGGGTTACCAGCAAATAGAAAACAGCAGTTTTTGGAGAGCGAGTACCATTGGAAGAGTAAAATGAAATTATTACCGGCGATGAAATCCAGGCATTGGGTGGTTTTAGTTTTTTCATGTGTGTTGAACCGGGCCATCGCCCAACTGACTGAAAACGATACCGCGAAATTCCAGCTGCGCAGTTCGGTAACCGGCAATTACCAGCAGGGCAACGTGGAATTGCTGAACATAAAGACCCGGATTGACCTGCTTTTTCGTTACAGTAATAAATGGGCATTCAAAAGCCAGAACAATCATCTTTACCAGGCTTTTTACAGCAGAAAAGCAGACAATGATATTTTCAGCAGGAACTGGTGGTATTACCAGCCCCAGCGACAATATTATCCCTTTGTTATCGCTTATATGGCTGCCAATTTCAGAAGGAAAATTGACCTGAGGTATTTTGCCGGAGCAGGCCTTACACTTCGGATGGTGCAAACAGCCAGGCACCAGTTGAAATTATCGGCCAGCGCTGTGTACGAACAGACAAGATTTGCGGGCCTTAGTTATAATGATCCGCATTACAATGGCAGCAACCATGTAGCTGTTTGGCGGGCTACCACCTACCTGGCAGGCGCAGATTATTTGCTGGCAAGCCATATCCGCCTGTATTATGACGCTTACTGGCAACCGGCTCTTGACCATGCCCGCAATTACCGGGTGCAAATTGATACAGGCATTGATATTCCCCTGTACAAGGGGCTGGCTTTTTCCATGTTGTTTTCATTTACCCGGGAAAATACGGTGATTACCGGTGTTGAACAGGTGGATAAACTGCTGGGTTTCGGACTTAC
>JANPGT010000068.1:0-10018 GCA_031424135.1 Chitinophagaceae bacterium | reverse complement strand
GGCCAATTTCGCTGGAATCTACTATGACGGCTGTTTTTTCCTGGCTGTTTACAATCGGTATGGCCCTTCCGTTTACAATGGTTACGGCCTGACCGTTTACGATAGTTACGGCCTGACCGTTTACAATAGGTATGCCTTGTCCATTTACAATAGTGACCGCCCTTCCATTTACAATGGTAACGGCCTGGCCGTTGATGATTTCGGTAGTGGTTTCGCCATTTACGATGGTGATGGCCCTGCCATTGGTAATGGATTGCAGATCTACCAGGCCTTTAGCACTTGCGTCTGACAGGGCGCTGAGCATATAAGTCTGTGCGCTGTTACTGTTAAACTCCAGCACTGATTCCTGTGTAATATCCACTACGCGGGTAGAGTCGGTTTGATAAATGCCGTTCGTCCATGTCCTGTTATATATTTTTCTGGCATTTTGAAGTGATGGCGCAGTAACCAGGAAGCTGAGGTTATCAACCTGGCTGCCGGTTAAGTTGTTCACAATGGTTACTGCCCGGCCATTAACGATGGTAATGCCCTGGCCGTTGACGATAGGAATGGCGCGCCCGTTGACAATAGTGACTGCCCTGCCGTTTACAATAGTCACTGCCTGCCCGTTAACAATAGGAATAGCCCTTCCATTGACAATGGTTACGGCCCTTCCATTTACCAGTCCCAATACGTCTTTGCCTTTATCGTCTTTTGCCAGTTGTGCCTGGTGGGTAGTGCTGAGGCTGTTCAGGAAAGCTGTTGAATCAGGTATGTTCTTTCCGTTAAACTGGTAGGTAAATTTGGCATCGGGTATTTTTTGTCCGTATACAACAGTGCCTCCCTGTGCAGTGATGGTAACCGGTAGTTTTTCAATGCTGAGGTTGCCCGGCTTAAAGGTATAGTTATATATTTCAAGCAGGCCCTTGTCAACGGCATCAGTGCTCATAAAATTTCTTGAAGGCGTAATGATATAGGTACCCGTATTGCTGCCGGCAGCAGCCTGGGTGCTGAGCTGCAGTTTGTCGAGCCCCAGCGCTGCCATTGTTAAAGAAGTGTTTTGCAGGCTGTCTCCATCTACCAGTACAGTGGCGGTAAGCGCCGGCAACTGCTCGGCATATTTTTTTGTTTTGTTGTCGGCTATAACTGTAATATTCTTTTTGGGAAGGTTGAAGAAACGCAGGGTGTCGCTGGTGCCGCCATCAAGACCGCTGCTGCTTACAGGTGGCGTATAAACGCTGATAATGGGATCACCTGTAAATGCCGGTACCACGGCTGTACCGGTAGTGGAATTCAATATGGTGGTACCCAGTGTTGAATCCCTGAATTTAATGACGGAGGTAGCACTTAGGTTAAGTCCTGTAACAGTAAGTGTAAAAGAAGCAGTACCCGGCGTTGTATTGGCAGGCACCACCAGTTTTATAAGGTTGGGGTCGGGTGTGGCAAAACTGCGCATAGCAGCATCCGCATTGAGGAATCCGAAGCCCGAGCTAAAATCAAAGCCAGGGGTATTCATATCAGTAGCGGTGCTTTGAAGGATCGATCTTATTTCGGCCGGGCTGGTGGTGAACTGGTTGGAGAATTTTTTCCTGCCTTCCATGATCAGTGCAGCCACCGCTGCTGCATGTGGCGCCGCTGCAGAAGTGCCAAAGAAGTTTGAATAGGTATCGTGATCATAGTCGCCACCCAGGTTTACCGTAGTATTTACACCATCGGGCGCCACCAGGTCTGGTTTATTTCTTTTCAGATTATTCACCACCGTTCCTCCAATGGAAGAAAAAGACTCTATACTAAGCGGGCCGGGGTAGGGTGCCGCTTTATCATAACGTACAGCACCCACCGTAATAGCGCCATTGGCATTTGCCTGCCCGGTAATGGTGGAATTGCCGGTGGCATATTCATTGAAAACGATATCTCCCCTGAATACAATGTATTTGAAACGGGCGGGGCCGCTGCCACCGGTATTATTGGTGATCAGTATATTGGTGGTAACGGTACTGTTAATGGTAAACGGTAACACTTCAATGGGGTCGCCATTGGTATTGTTGCGGTTAAAGCCAAAAAGCGCTGTACCGTCCGTGTTAGGTGTAAGGTAGATATCCAGGTCGTTTTTTGTGCCGCCTGAAGAAGTCTGGCCAAGTGAATAAATATCATCCAGCCACTGCAGTACAATGGTATAGTTACCGGGACTGAGGGTGACGCTCTGGAAAACATCCGTTCCGCCAAAACTATGCGCATTGCCGGGCAGTCCGCCGGGGGCTGGCACCGCATTGAAAGAATTCTCGTAAGATTTACCGGCAAAATTTCCGGCGGCGGAGAAATAGCTGCTGCCGGCAGCGGTTACCTGGTCTACTGCTGCTGCTACCACACCGTCTTTCAGGAAAGGCTCTGTAATAAAGGTAATATCATCCACCATTACATTACAGCCCTGTTGCTGCAAATCCAGGATGCCCTGCGCAAAATCGCCGGGGCTGATAAATCCTGTGCGGAAATACAGTTCTGCACCCGGTGCTATATCATGCACTATCTGCAGCATGGCCCTGCCTTCATCGGAACTTTTAAAAGGATAATCTTTTATAACATGCACCTGCGTTATATCACCATTGGGGTTTCCGGTTCCTGGAAGATCCCCATTGCTGATATCAAGTGCTGCCGTATTGGAAACAGGGTTTGTACCGGAAGCAGTAATGGTATTATAGCTGTCTGACAGTACCCCCAGTTTTACGCCCCCGCCGCGCAATCCATACCCGTTTCTTACCAGGTAAGAGCGTACCGCCGTATCGCCGGCAGCGTTTACAATGCCACTGTTGTGGAATGCCGCGTAATAAGGCCTGCAGTAAACAATCAGGTCGGCGCGGGTATTTAACAAAGGAAGTTTGGCGATAGGGAATTTACCGGTGATGATATAATTGCTGTTGCCATTGCTGAGTATACCGCTGAGGCCGTAAGCTGGTGTTGTTAAAAGTGCCAGTGCGTCTGTGTACTTACCTTCTTTTGTAATGATATCTATTGTGATACTGTCGTTGGCTATAACAAAGAAAGGAGACGCGGGGGCAGAAGGATTATAGTTTTGATAAACAGACTGTAACTCGGAACCGATGAGGTTGTTGATTTTACTGGTAACAACTGCTGTATCAGTTGCCGGGCAGCCGGAAGCGGAAGATACGGTAAGCATATAGCTGCCTGCTGCAGATACAGTTATTTGGGCAGTATTGGATGCTGACGTTATTACGCCTCCGTTGGAGGCCTTCCAGCTATAGGTTACTCCGGCTGTAGCAGACGAACCCGTTAGTGTAGTAAGGTTTACAAAATCGAGGGGTTTATCGGGACCTGCGTTTGCATCGGGGGTCTGGCAGAAAATAAAGGGTGCAAAATTGATCAATACCCCGCTCTGGATATTTACCTGGGTGCCACTCCAGAGGGCGCCTGTAAGATTGCTGGAGCCGGTACCGGATCCAATATTGATAGCGGCATAGGGAGCCCAAACACTTCCCAGCCATTTGGAATTTTGCCCAGCAGATCCATTGGCCATATTAAACGCAATGCTTCCATTGGCAGAACTGCTTCCGTTGCCATGTGTTTCTGCGTAAATCCTTGCAGGCGTTCCACCATTAATAACAGTTGCCTGTACCTTGTTCAGATCCACATCGCCATGAATATAAATTTTTATGGCACCCGTTGCATCTCCCTTAAAATCGAAAACAAAATTATTGGTGGTGCCTGAATTCCTGATGGATTTAAATATATAGATGCCGGTGCCGGACAGGGTGAGTGTTTTGTTGCCGCTCAGCAATACCTCTCCATAGGAACCGGGGGCTACGCTCTGTGTTGTAGTGATATTGTTGGTACCGGGGGCAGAAAAAATATTTATGTCAGGCATCCGGGGGGCCACAGGCAATGCAGGAGTGCCGGTAATATTTCCGCCTGCGGGTGCAGGGCCGGTGTAGACTGTGCCGGCAGGATGCGTAACCTTGCCTGATACCGTGCCACCTGCAATGCTGATGTTTCCGTTGATATCTATATTGCCGCCGATGCCAGCACTGGAACCAACAGAAAGAATGGTGCCTGGCAATGCAGCAATATTGGAGGCAGCCAGCTTACCGGTTACTGTATTGCTGTTGGCCAGTTGAATTTTTCCACTACTGTAGATACTACCATTAAAAGCCGCGTTGCCGGTAGATACCACCAACGAATAACTTCCGGTAACGCCACCCTGTATGCTGGAAGAAGAACCCAACTGTACTGCATAACCCGGAGAAACAGGGGTGGTTTGACCGGGGGCCGGTCTTCCGCCATAAAGGACAAAATCTGAAATACTGGTTTGCTGGGCCAGCATGGATTGGGTAAGCAGGAGCAGTGTTGCTGCAAAAAGGACATATCCTTTCTGTTGCAAACACAGGAAACACTTTTTCATAAAGCGGCAGTTTAGGTTGGGGTAATGGGTTGGGTTATTCAAACATGTTACATCCGTTCACTCGACAACCGAAAGCATCTAAGTTGAAAAATGAACAGGCGTATTTTGATTTCAGGAAAAACTTATAATAGCTAAGCGGGGTACGTGGAAATGATTATAAGAATGGATTTTTAACGTTTAGGTGCTGAAATTATTAAATATTAGCCAGATTATCAGAACTTTATACTACAGGATTGCCTAATTTATAAAATATTGGTTTTCAATTTTTTACATTTTATATGGCAACTGCCGTCCAAACAATGCTTCTTTTAACCGTCGTTTGCCGCTGGGTTGAAAGAGGAATTTTTTACAAACGATTGTTTTATTTTACCTGCTATGGTAGCCGTAAAAAAATATGAAACTATCCGTTCTCAGCTCCTGACCCGGCTGGAAAATGATCTGCCGGCAGACTTGTTTTACCATAGTGCAGCGCATACCATGGATGTTGAGCAGCAGGCACAGCGAATCGCCCGCAGTGAAAACATTCATGCACCTGAAGACCTCTTCCTTTTAAAAATTGCCTGCCTTTACCACGATACAGGTTTCCTTTTTACCTACAATAATCATGAAGAGGCGGGCTGTGACCTGGCAAAAAAGGAATTGCCGCTGCTGGAACTTGATACACTGCAGGTCGACCAGGTTTGCGGATTAATAATGGCCACCCGTATTCCGCAGACGCCACATAACAGGCTGGAGGAAATTATCTGCGATGCAGATCTTGATTATCTTGGCAGGGATGATTTTTTTTCCATCAGCCATTATCTTTATAAGGAACTAAAAGCAAGGGCTGTGGTAGAAACTGAAAATGACTGGAACAAAATACAGGTGAAATTCTTCAGGCAGCATTCCTATTTTACAGCAACCGATCGTCAATTACGCGGCGCAAAAAAGCAACAGCACCTGGAAACTATAGAAAAACTTATAATAAAGTAAAAGTGAATACGGAAAAAGTGTATGCCGCCGGAAGCCGTTTTATTGGGCGGCCTTTGCTGTCTTATCGTTCAGCTGCCTTAGCCTGTTACACAAAATTTTTATAAAGCCCCTTGCCACTTCTGGCCTTGTATCAATAAGTTCATAAAAAGGTTCCTGGTCAATTTTAAACAGCATACAGTCTGTTTTTGCGGTGGCAGTGGCGCTCCTGCTTTCGGCATCCAGCAGTGAAAGTTCGCCAAAGACTTCTTTCTCCTGCAGAATGGCCAGGGTGGTTTTGCCTTTGTGAATCTGTATCTGCCCGGAGAGGATGATGTACATACAATCGCCCAGTTCTTCCTCCCTGAAAATAACAGTGCCTTCTTCTACTTCTACTTCCTGCATCAGGGGCGCCAGCTCGGCAAGAATAGTTTCGGGTGTTTCCCTGAAAATGCTGAGCGATTTCAGCAATAATACTTTTTCAAGCAGCAAAAGTTGTTGACCGGAATTTGATGGCATATCGTAAAGTTAAAATTATTTGATGGAAAGTGAAAAAAGCTTTTCCTGTTCATAGTGCAAAACTGGCTGTTTCCCTCAGTAGTATACTTTCGTCTTCAATGTATTTTTCTATTAGCGCAGTGTCTATTTCGTGCTGCTGTTTTTTGGAAGTGTACAACGAGCAGGCCATCGTCCAGTTATTATAGAACCGGGTATCGTCGGCCAGAATGCGGGTGAGGATGCGGGAGGTATTGCTGAAGAACTCTACAGGGTAGATTTCCCTTAAGCCATGCAGTCTTTCATCAATATTGCCCGGCTCAAAAATGGTGTTGAAATGCAGTGAGAGATCTTTCCGCACGGTAATATCTATTATCTCCATGGCATTCATAATGCTGTCTTTTTTACCGCTGGCATATGCTTTTCTTACCTTATTGATATTCTCCCGGTTGTAGAGCATGGCAAACAGGTAGAGCAGGCTTTCACGCAGGCTGTTTAATTCAAGCCGGAAAGAGTTAATCAGCAATTGGTATTGCTGTTGGTCTTTTTCCAGCGTGCTTTGCATGTAGATAATGCCTGCGCTGCGCAGCAGTATTTTTTTTGCCGTGGCAATCAGGGCCGGCTGTTGCGGCTGACGCGCAGTATAATTACTCCGGTATAATGCTTTTATGGTGCTTGGGTAGTACCCGGGTTTAGACAGCAACAGCTGCAGTAAAAATTGTTGGGCTTGTCCGCCGCCGATACGTCCCGTGAGACGAATGAGTTTTTCGCACTGCAGCCGGGTAATACCGGCATGGTTAATCTCCTGCTGTAATAAAGGCAAAGAAGCGCTCCCGGCAATGTACAGGGCCTGCAGGCTGGCGGTTTCGTCGGTAGCCATTTTGTCCAGTAATCCGCGTAAAAGTGTTGCATCGTGCGATTTGCCTGCTGCGGTAAATGCCGGCTTGCGTACGGCGGCATCTTTATCGTTCATCAACCGCAGTATCATGGCGGTTTCTGTGCATTGGTCGGGGCTGCTGATAATTTCCGCTACCATCAGGCGGTCGGCTGTATGCCCGGACAGCATCATTTGTTTAAGTATGGCAGCTGCATTTGCTTTGTATTCACCAGTACCAAAAAAATACAATCCACCCAATGCGGCCTGCCTGATCACCGGTTCATTGCTTTTAAGGTAAGACTGAATAATATCGAAGCCGGCGCCGTTCCTTGCCAATATCCTGATGCTGGGGGCTATCACCACCGGGTTATTATGCTGTTGTAAAAAAGGCAATAGCAGTGCTGGTGCAGCAGGGAAATTTTTTTGCTGCATCAGCTGCAGTATGGCTTTTTTTACATTGTCAGAAGGATGTTCCAGCGCCGCACGTACAATATCTTCAGACAACTGCTGATTTGCCTGGTAGAGCATGTTAATAATATTGATAACCTCTGTTTCACTGCCGGTATTTATCTTTTCCTGCAGCCATGCCAGGGTACTTGAATCACTGACAGAGAAATTCTCCAGGTTAAAATAGCGGCTGCTCAGGGTCTTTAAAATGGTAACCAGGTATTGATTATTGACCCTGAATATGCCAATTATCCAGAGGACGCAGACCACCAGCAGCATGTACGAAATGGTGAGCAAATCAACACGGTGCTGCAGCCGGATAATCAGCAACAACAGCACCCCCGCCACAAGTGAAGCAAAAGGATCCATGATGCCTTTTACGATAGTATGGGCCCGCAGGCGCTCGTGGCTTGAAAGCGGTTGCATAATAGTGAGGAAAACGGGAGAGGCGATGGCGGAGCGCAGAATGTCTACCACAATATAGGTGGCGCCAAAAAGGTACAGTATTACCTTCTGGTAGTCAGCCATATCCTGGGTAAGAACAATGGAAATAATCAGCAGCAGCAATGCCACAGGTGTTATCAGCAATGATTTGATAATTCCCAGGCGGTTGATAAGCCGGCTGGTGAAAATCGTTTTTATGATCAATGCTATAATTCTTACAATGGCCAGAAAAAAAGCTATGAATTTGGCGAGGGACACATCATCGTGATAGGCTTCTTTTACGCCGGCGTAAAAAGCAAAATTGATAAGTATAAGACTGCCGGTGATGATGATGCTCAGTGCCGCCAACCGCCGGATGAGGGTGTTGACAGAAAAATCCCTCACAATTTTACTTACTTCCCCTGCAGCATGGGTATGTACATGCGCATGTGTATGCTGTGTTTCGGTCAGCATTTCATTTTTCTTGATACTTACCAGGAAGGGTATTGAAGCCAGCAGGCAGGCCACGCCAATCAACAAAAGATTAATGGTGCCAATGTACTGCACTGAAAGCAGGGCCAGGGTATAGCCGATAAATTTTGCAGGAATATCGCCTGCGCTGATAACACCAAACAAGCGTTTACTCTGCCTTACATCAAACAGCACAGACGCCAGGCCCCAGAATTCCAGGTTATTGAGCAGGTACAGCACATTGAACCATGCAAGCATACAATAGAGGAACCAGTCTGCCTGGGTATAGATATATGCAATTCGGAAAAACAGGATGCTGGCTGTCATAAAAACCGTAACGAAAATGGCCAGGTTACTGATATGGAATTTATGTTCAATGCGGGCATACAGAAATCCTGCTGCCCACAGCATCAAGGAAGAGTAAATAAAAACCATCGGCATGGCTGTTATGGCAATGCGGCTCAGAAAGAGCGCAAACGCAGCGGTAAAGAAAAAAGCAATGCCTGCGCCCTGGAAGAACTGCAGCAGGAAAAGTTTCTTTACCAGGTTGCCTTCATAAGACCTTACATTTAACGCACGTAACCAGAATTTTTTTTGTTTCATCTTACTGTTTCAGCTGACGGTAATTGATTTTGCTATTTTTATTCTTTAACAGTTGCTGGATAAATGCATTTTTAACCGGTTCGCGGTTCCGGCGCGAAGTGGCGGTAAAAAAATGATGTTGCTGCAAAAATTGCAATTGCTTTTCTTCCCAATCCTGCTCATCTGCCACCAGGTTGTACGTCATCAGCTCCTGCTTCAAACTGTTACCGGTTTCAGGAAAATCTTCCCGCCCCAGGTAATCAAGGTCTGCATCGCATATAATTTGCTGCAGGTGATTAGCGGGTTCCTGTGGAACACGTGTTGCCATTATAAGTGCACAAACGGCATCAACAGCTGCGGCATCAAGGCCAAAACCGGGTAACTGCTCCCTGGCAATGATACAACCTCTCTCTTCATGTTTTTCATAGGTAAACAGAAAGCCGGTATCATGGTAAAGTGCTGCTACTTCCAGTTCCTGCAGGATAGCTTCCCCGCTGATTCCCTCCTGGGCGGCAATAGAGAGGCATTGTGCGGTAACGTCCAGCGTGTGATGGATACCATGGTAGGTAAGGGCCCCCGAAAGGCCTGCCGAAAGCATTGCAATTACATGTTGGCGGATAGCAGGCAGATTTACCATAGCAGATGGGTATAAATATAAGGAAATACAGGTAGATCAATCTATCAGGCCCGCAGCTTAACAAAATAGCGCCGTTGGACCGTAAATTAGAAAGCCGGCATTCCGAAGGGATGCCGGCTTTCTAAATAGTAAGCGGTAATAATGATTATTTTGCCTTTTAACGGCCATTGGCGCGCAATACGGTCATTTCTTTTTTATCCTGGTCGTCGTACGTTTTCTTCACTATGTAATGCCATTGTTTTTCTGATACGTCTACAAAAAAGATATCACCCGTTTTGTGGTTTTTTACGGCTTCCTGGAATTCTTTTGGCATCTGTTCTTCGCCGAAAAACCAGCCGGTGTCTCCATGGGTAGTATTGCCATCCATGGTATATTCATCAGAAAGTTTTTCAAAAGAGGTGCCTGCAGCAGCTTTTTGTGTTATCAGTTTTTTCAGGCTGTCAATTTCCGCGGGCGACAGTGAGCCGCCATCCAGGAAGATATAACTGGCACGGTAAGCCAGGTCCTGGCTAAATTCCAACACTTTATAGGTAACAAAACCTACTGAAAAAACGTCGCCTTTTTTCTGCCTTAGCAAACGTTTTTCAATCAGGCTGCTGTCTTTTCCTGAAGCAAGCTTTAGCAGGGTAGGTTTTAGGGCGGCATTGGCGGTAATGAACTGGTTGGCTTCAGCAACCGTGTTTATTTTTTGAAATTGTTCGGTAACAGTGGGCTGTGCAAAAATGGTAACGGAAAATAAAAGGCA
>JANPGT010000067.1:0-3112 GCA_031424135.1 Chitinophagaceae bacterium | reverse complement strand
GCCCAGCCTTCCATTGCCCATCACCTGAAACTGTTGATTGAAAGTGAGCTGGTAACATCTGACAAAGAAGGGCGTAATGTGCGTTATTACCTGAACAATAAATTGCTGGACGAATACATCAGCTTCCTGGAAGGATTTAAAGTGTAATTTTTTTTATTTCATTTATTGAAATATTTAAATATATCTATACATTTGCTTTCTTTTCCGGGTTTTGCCACATGAAGTTCGCACTTATTTATTGAAATATTTGAATAAATCTAATAATAATTATCATCTATGCTACAAGAAACGTTAACCAAATCTCAGGTGCCTGCCCACAGGCAATACCTTGCTGCTGCACTGGCGGCCGTGCTTTTCTTTTTTATGATTTCACTGCTTACGGGTTGTGCTGCCAGCGCGAAAGAAAAAAATAAGGAAGCTGCTGCTGCGGTAGTTCAGGCGGTACAGGCCACCCCGGTAGATGGCCTGGTCATTAAACCTTCCCTGTTAAAGGAAGAGCTGGAAATCACCGGTTCGCTGGCTGCCAACCAGCAGGTGGATATTGTAAGTGAACTGACCCGTAAAATTGTACGTATAAATGTAAAAGAGGGGGCATATGTACAGCAGGGACAATTGCTGTTTGAACTGGAAAATGCCGATTTGCAGGCCCAGCTGGAAAGACTGCGCCAGCAGGAAAAACTGGCTTCACTGAGCGAAGAACGCCTGCGCGACCTTATTAAACATGAAGCAGTAGTACAGCAGGATTACGACCAGGCTTTTACCAACCTGAAAGTATTGCAGGCGCAGATGGCCGAACTGCAGGTGGCTATCGGTAAGACCCGTATAAAAGCACCTTTTGCCGGACAGGTAGGCATCGTGCACGTGTATCCCGGCGCAGTAGTATCTGTAAACACCGTACTTACCAACCTGGAAGACAACAGCGTGGTAAAACTGGATTTCCAGGTGCCGGAAAAATATGCACACATTATTGTTACAGGCAGCGTACATCCGTTTACGGTAGCATCTAATACCAAACAATACAGTGCCCGGGTAATTGCCCGTGAGGCCAGGCTTGATCAAAATACAAGAACCTTGCTTGTAAGGGCCACCAGTGCCAACCCTGGCAGGGCCTTGTTACCCGGTCAGAGCGCCAGGCTGCACCTTGCATTAAATGCCAATGCCGGTGCACTGATGGTAGCTTCCCAGGCACTGATACCCTCTTCTCAGGGCTACAGTGTATATACTGTTAAAAATAATATCGTGCAACTATCGCCGGTAGAGACCGGGCAGCGTGGTGCCAATACCGTGGAAGTATTGCATGGCTTAAGTAACGGCGATACAGTAATTACCAGTAACCTGCTGCGGCTGGCGCCCGGTGTGGCGGTGCAGTTTGTCTCTTTGCGGTAAGTAATTAATTGATTGCCCGCCCGGATGACCCGGTCGGACGGGGTTGATCAGTTGATTCGTTGACTGGTAAAATCCTGCGCTGCCGCGCTGGTGCTACCATCCAGCGGAGCTATGCCCGGAATTTCCGGGCTGATCAACCAGTCAACCAATCAACTCATCAAACAATCAACTAAACAACAAATCAACTAACATGAGTGCTATTTCACAGGTAAGTATATCCCGCCCGGTACTGGCAGGTGTTATGTCGGTGCTGCTGGTGCTGTTTGGCATCGTGGGCTATACATTTTTAGGAACCAGAGAATACCCGGTAACAGATTCGCCCATTGTTACCATTACCACGGTCTACCCCGGGGCGAGTGCAGATATTATTGCATCTCAGGTAACCAAGCCGCTGGAAGAAGCGGTGGCAGAGGCCAATGGCATCCGCGCCATGTCTTCCCAATCGCGTGAGCAGGTAAGCATTATTACGGTTGAGTTTGACCTGAATGCAGATTTGGAAGCAGCGGCTAATGATGTACGTGATAAGGTATCCAAATCGCGCCAGCAATTGCCGGCAGATATTGAACCCACCATTGTAGAGAAATCAGGCCCGCCGGACTTCCTTGTATTCTTAACTGTACAAAGCGATACCAAAAGCCTGGAAGACGTAACGGATTTTGTAAACATCAATATCAAGGAGCGCCTCCAGTCTATCCCTGGTGTACGCCTGGTAGATTCTTACGCCGGCCGTAAAAGATCGATGCGGTTGCGGATGGACCCGGTAAAACTGGCTTCTTATCAGCTGACCCCTGCAGATGTGCAGGCCGCACTGCAGCGCGAAAATGTGGATTTGCCCAGCGGACGTATAGAGGGGCAAAATACAGAAGTGACTTTGCGCACACAGGGAAGACTGGTAACAGAAGATGACTTCAATAATATGATCCTGCGCGAGCAGGGTGGCGCCATCGTTCGCTTCCGCGATATAGGCACCGCAATTATGTCTTCCCAGAACGAAAGAACCGCTATGATTGTAAGCGAGGGCAATACCGCCCGCTATGGCGTTGGTACCGGTGTGCAGCCGCAGCGTGGCGCCAATTCGCTGGCCATTGTAGACGAATTCAGAAAACGCTTCGATGATATTGTAAAAACTGCCCCCAAAGATTATATTATCTCACTGGGGAAAGACTTCACCGTACCCGTACGCAATTCATTATCAGAAGTGGGAGAGACGCTCTTGCTGGCTTTTGGACTGGTAGCCATTATCATCTTTGTATTTCTGCGCGACTGGAGAAGTACAATCATTCCATTGGTAGCGATACCGGTTTCCATTATCTCCGCATTCTTCATTATGTATATAGGTAATTTTTCCATCAATGTATTAACCTTACTTGGTTTGGTACTGGCCATTGGCCTGGTGGTGGATGATGCCATTGTGGTACTGGAAAATATTTATAGTAAAGTGGAACAGGGGATGACGCCACTGGAAGCTGCACGTAAAGGATCAAACGAAATTTATTTTGCAGTTATTTCAACCACGGTTACATTGGCTGCCGTATTCCTGCCTATTTTATTCCTGGGCGGTATTACCGGCAGGTTGTTTAAAGAATTTGCTGTTGTTGTATCAGGATCTGTTTTGATATCTGCATTTGTTGCATTAACCTTATCACCCATGATGAGCGCCTACCTGCTCAAAGCAGGCTCATCACACAACTGGTTGTATAAAAAAACAGAACCCTGGTTTGTAGCC
>JANPGT010000066.1:0-2117 GCA_031424135.1 Chitinophagaceae bacterium | reverse complement strand
AACAATGGCTTTTTTGAAGTGCTGAACGCCAATGATCTTACGGTTAAAAAGGGGTTGGAGGAGATAAAGAAATAGTTCTTAGTCTTTAGTTCTTAGTCCTGCTATCCTTAATTTTCTTATGATCTTTTGCCGCTAATAATTCCAGGTCAAAACCTGGAAGCGTAAAATTCCAGGCTACCTGCGTTAATAAACCTACCGGCGCAACTTGCGTTGCCGCATAAGAGTGCGACGCAAGGCTGATGCCAAGTGTTCTGCTGCCGGCTCCAAAAGCATCATTAAAACTTTTAGCTGTCAGCTAATTCCTTTCGGGCCTTACACATCTGCTGCAATAGTCGCCTCCGCTGGCAGCTCACGGCTAACAGCTCATAGCTAAAATAAAAAAAGCACCCATAAAGAGTGCTCCGAAGAAGGATAAGGTGGGAAGTATATATGGAGTTGATTAGTTGACCATATTGCCCTTGTTGTCAAGGAGTTCCTTTTTTTCAATCTTGTAAGAACCTACCAGGCCTAAACCACCACCGATACCGATAAAGGAAAACCACAGTGCAGGGTTCTCATCATCGTGCAGCATATACTGGGTAATAAAATAAGCCAGCATTAAACCCACACCCGCACCTATCAGCAACAACCCCCATTTAAGGTTGCGGTAAGGGGCTGGGCGGTTGGCCCATTCTTTGGGATTCATACCTTTTTCTACCATTGCCAGGTTTTCCCTGCTTTTCATATAAACGATGCCGAATATCAGGGCAAAAAATCCAAGGGGAACTAAAATTGGGATTAACATTTCTCCGCCGTGCATAACTAAAGTTTTTATTGTTTCTAATTGAATGTTGTTTGCTTGTTCTATCTAAGACTACCAGTCGTTCGCCCTGGTTACAGCCTTTCTGAACTTTTTTTTGAAGGGTGGCCTTATCGGCGGTCATTTATTGTTTCACCGCCATTTTACCCCCTTTCAAAGAACTTACAACAACTAAGACTACGGCTTTTACCGGCAGGTTACAGTTCACCGGCAAAAAAATGTGTTTACCCGGCTAAACCGTGGTTTCATACTGTTTGCCCTTGTCAGCGGTGGCAAAACAGGCTTACTTCGCTGTATCAATCCGCCGCTACTGTAGCAATACTATATAATAGCAGCTTTTTCCCGCCCCATTTAAAACTAACTGTAACCTTTTTCTTTCAACAGCAGTCATATAACCAGCACAATGCAAACCGGGCCAAACGATAAAGACATCATCAGCGCTGTTTTACAGGGCAATAAGCAGGCATATGCCGAGCTGGTGAACCGTTACCAGAATTTTGTTTTCACCGTCTGCCTGCGCTATACCAGCAGCCGCGAAGACGCCGAAGAGATTGCCCAGGACATTTTTGTAAAGGCTTACCGCTACCTGTCTGATTTCCGCGGAGACTCAAAATTCAGCACCTGGCTGTATACCATTGTAAACACCAGCTGCATCACTTTTCTGCGGAAAAAACGCCTGCAAACGCATTCGCTGGACGATGAAAAGGTTTTTGCGGTGGCCGATAATATAGACGGCGGTATGCGGGCCAACCAGGTAGAGCAGAAATCCAGGATTGCCATGGTAAACCAGGCCATCCAGCTGCTGAGCCCGGACGATGCAAAAATCATTACCCTGTTTTATAAAGGAGAACAGAGCCTGGACGAGATTGGAGAGATATTGGGCATAGACCCCAACACGGTAAAAGTAAAGCTGCACCGTGCCAGGGTAAGGCTGAAAGATAAAATGGAAAAACATTTTTCACAGGAAGTAAGGGACCTGGTCTGACGTCCGCGTCTGACCAATACTACGAAAGAGGTTCGTAATCTGGTCTGACGTCCGCGTCTGACCACTACTACGAAAATGGAACGCAGATTTTTATGATGGAACAGATAAAATAAGATGTAAGATGAGCGGCACAATGGTCTGACGTCCCCGTCTGACCAACAATATAAAATAGAACGCAGATACTTATGATGGAGCAGATAAAATAAGATTTTTGAAGCCGGCAGCGAAGCACAGAGCAACATCCTTGCGTCGCACACTTGTACTGTAAAACTATAATCAGCGCTTGTCCGGCCATTTCGGGGCTTGCTTTTAAATAACAGTTCTTTAAAAAGA
>JANPGT010000065.1:0-8610 GCA_031424135.1 Chitinophagaceae bacterium | reverse complement strand
ACACCAGCACCAAAGATACCTTTGATACATTCACATTATTTTTCCGCTGAAGCGATTCCTGGATATACACAGCTTTTATCAGCAGTGATTTGTCCTTTATATAGGATTCAATGGCAAATGGCTCAGTCAGTTGCCCCGGTTTATAGATAGTACTGAAATCGAAATAATTGAGGTTGAAGCCGTAGTGTTGTACAAGCTGTTCAAAAACCAGTTTATCGTTTTCAATCAGAACGGTATAATCTGCCACCATATACTGTTCATCGGGCAGCCGGTTTATATGCTGCAGGATGGCCTGGTTATAATTAATCCATATCTGCAGGAAGCGCTGTGTATATTTTCTACGCAGCATTTCCAATTTGTTCTTTTTAATAAAGTGCTTCCACAGAAAGCCAGCTATCCCCTTCCGGGCTGCATATTTTGTTTCTTTTTGTTTATACATGCGCTGTACCAATGAACTGATGACCGACTGGTAATCCCTTAATACTACAAAATAGAAAGCGTATGGTAATAGTGCATGATAGGTGTCCAGGAAAAGACAGGTCCTGGGATCCTTCCACCCCCACTGGGCATTAAAGCCGTTCTTGTAGGTAATGATGTCTTTCAGCCGGTCAATATCGCTGTAAGAAAGCGGCTTTAAAGGAGCTGTGGTAAAGCCATTGTCTGACAGGCGCTGACTTTTTAAAATAGCTTTATGGCTGTTCAAAAAATCAAGGTCTTCAAAATGACCGTTGTCATTACCGGTATCTGCCCCCAGCAAATCATCTCCCACATGCAGACCGCACCGCTGCAGCCATTGCGTAATTAAGGAAGTACCCGAACGGTGCATGCCCGCCACGATCATTGTCTTGTTCCTGCTCATGAAAATGCTGTTTTATACCTGCTACACAGCAATTCTCCGGGAGATAAAGGCGGTGCTGATACCGGCAGACAGGTGTTCCATTATAAATGAAAAAAGTTTTTCTACGCAGTCGTTTTTAGGCTTCCTTCCGGTATTGAGGTACAGGTCGGGACTTACAGGAATATCAAAAGGATCATTGATACCCGTTAAATTGTATATTTTATCAGGATGCTGATCCGGAAGCAATGCTTTTTTGTACAATCCCTTGGTATCCCTTTTTATCAGCAGCGATGTATCGCAGTCAACAAATACGGTCTGTACGTTTTTATAACTGCTGGCCAATTCAGCCCTGATTTCATTGTAAGGGTTGATAGCACTGATGATGGCTACAATACCATGCGACGACAGTTTACTGGCAACAAATCCAAGTCGTCTGATATTTTCACAACGGTCTTCCTTTGAAAAACCCAAATCCCTGCAAAGGCCTTTACGGTAATCATCTCCATCAATAATCTCTGCTGCAATACCATTTTCGGCCAACCTGTTTTTTACCAACCCGGAGAGTGTAGATTTACCGGCCCCGGACAATCCGCATAGTTGTAGTATCATAGATAGTAATTTAGCGTTTTCATTTACCGGCACGCACAGCCACTACCGCATGAAAGTATCTGCACAAAATATCCGGCCCGGCAATGTTTCATGGGTACAGGAAACGCACGAATAACGAGTTGAGTAACTCAGGGGGTTCTCTATTCCTGTACGACTGGTGCTGCAATACAGTTGCCGCATTTTCTGCACCAGTAAATTTTAATTGTGTTTTAACCTTTGTTACGACTTGGGCTATAGGTAAAAGTTAGTTCTATTTATTTTTTTTAATCTTCCTTTAATTCGTCAAAAATTTCCATAACGCTGCAACTGTTCCATCTCATTATACAATCACCATGCAACTAACTAAAAACAGACCATCATAGTATGTTTAATGAGGTTAATGCCTGTTTTTTGCCGGGAAAAAATCGTTTCAAACATCCTTTTAATCTTATCTTAATACCATGTTGCTAAAAAATAGTAGTTTCACTCTGCGGATACATTCACCAATAATAAATACGACGATGAAAAAATATTTTTCCTGTGCTGCTGTT
Source organism: Chitinophagaceae bacterium (assembly GCA_031424135.1). Classification (GTDB taxonomy): domain Bacteria; phylum Bacteroidota; class Bacteroidia; order Chitinophagales; family Chitinophagaceae; genus JACMLD01. Next base: position 6,633 of record JANPGT010000065.1, on the reverse strand, counting down.
TTTGTTTTGCTTTTTGCTTTTGTCCGTCCTGTGCACAACAATGAAGATGGATGGATAGATTTATTTGACGGCAAGTCGCTCAATGGCTGGAAGGTAGGCGATAACGCGGCAACGTTTTCTGCCGACAGTGGCATGATAACCGTTCACGGCAATACGGCGCACCTGTTTTACGATGGCGGGGTACTGGAGCACAATTTTAAAAATTTCGAATTCAGGGCAGAAGTAAAAACAATGCCCGGCGCCAATTCCGGCATATATATCCATACCGCTTTTCAACAGGGCGGCTGGCCCTCCAGGGGATATGAAATACAGGTAAACAATTCACATACCGATTGGCGCAGAACCGGCAGCTTGTATGGTATTCAGGATGTGAAGGAGGTATACGTTAAAGACAACGAATGGTATACAGAGTACATCAGGGTGCAGGGTAAAAAAATCACAATAAAAATAAACGACAAAACCGTAGTGGAATATACCGAACCTGAAAATGTGCAGGCTACCAACGGCAATTCGCAGCGGGCCCTGTCCAGCGGTACATTTGCCCTGCAGGGACACGACCCTAAAAGCATTGTATACTACCGTCATATACAGGTGAAACCGCTGGTGGATTAATTCAGCACGGCATAAGCCTTTTGCATAATTTTATGCAAACACCCTGCAACTATGACACTCTTAGCTATTTTGCTGCCCTGGCTTTCCTTTATTTTAAGGGGAAGAATTTTAACCGGCATTATTTGCCTGTTGCTGCAAATCACCGTGGTAGGATGGATACCTGCAGCTGCCTGGGCCGTAATATCACTGAACGATGCAAGGGCCAACAGGCGTACTGCCAGGATTGTAAAAGCCATCAAACAGAATAACCGGCAGGCACAGGGCTGGTAAGCGAATTACCAGTTAACATTATACTTGTACTCCCTTTCAACCACCCGCATATGAGCCTTTTAACGGCCGCCATTTACAAAAGAATTCTCCCCTTGCTATTTCTTTTTGGCTTTGCTTTTTGCCAGGCACAAAAGAAGAAAAATCCGCTTAGAGCCATCGCTTTTTACACCGCTAAACAAGACCAGGCGCATATCAGTTTTGTACATGAAGCCAACAGTTGGTTTCCTGCTATGGCTGCTAAATATCATTTCTTATACGATTCTACCAATAACTGGGATAACCTGAATGCTGATTTTCTCTCCCGCTACCAGCTGGTTATATTTTTAGATACCCGGCCGGAGCAAGCAGCCCAGAGAACAGCATTTCAGCAATACATGGAGCATGGCGGTGCGTGGATGGGTTTTCATTTTGCCGGGTTTGCCCTTACCCCCTCTGCGGTTCCGCAAAACTGGAGCTGGTACCACAACGATTTTATAGGTGCAGGTCAATACAAGAGCAATACCTGGCGGCCTACCACTGCTGTTCTGCGTATAGAAGACGCCACCCACCCTGTTGTGAAGCATTTGCCCGCAACTTTTACATCATCACCCAATGAGTGGTATTGCTGGGAAAGAGATCTGCGTCTTAATGATTCTATTAAAATACTGCTCAGCATCGACAGCAGCAGTTTTCCACTGGGTACCGGTCCCAAACCGCACGAGATATGGCATAGCGGCTACTACCCTGTTGTATGGACAAACAAGTTTTACAAAATGATTTACTTCAATATGGGGCACAATGATATTGACTATGAGCACAAAACCAATAAAGAACTGTCATTCCAGTTTACAAATGCTACCCAAAACCAGTTGATCATTAACAGCCTGCTCTGGCTGATGGATAAGACGGATAATACGAATTAGATCGGATTACAAAAATCGCAGCTTCATTTTGAATACTGTAATTTGACATAATTGGTGTAAATTATGTATTGCTTCAAAAGCCCTTAACCGAAAAATATTCCAGGAGAACGCAATATGAATAAACCCTGTTACATTAATTCTTAATTCGTATAATTCGATTTAATTTGTGCAATAAGTTTTTTATGGAAGACGCCGAAAAAATGCAACGGATAGTAGACGCCAGGATGAAGCTGAAAGCCCGCTTTGAAGAAAAAATGCAGCAAACCCCTTCTGTTGCGGATGCACGGCCGATGGGTTCCGGAAACCTTAACAGGCATGGTATGCCGGTATTACCTGCCGGACAAACCATTACCCGCAAATGGCCGGTGCTTGATTTGGGCACACAACCCGTTATTGCATTAAAGGATTGGCAACTGATGGTAGATGGGGCGGTAGAAAACCCATTAACGTTGAATTGGGACGCTTTTATGGCGCTGCCACAGACGGCCGATACGTCAGATTTTCATTGCGTTACCACCTGGTCTAAATTGAATATGCCGTGGAAAGGAGTGCGGCTTTTGGACATTGCAGCATTGGCACAACCCTTAGCAAACGCTACTCATATTCTTTGTTATGGCTACGATGATTATACCACCAACATATCGCTGGAAGAGGCCCTGAAGCCCGATGTGCTGCTGGCGCATACCGTTGAAGAACAACCGCTTCCAGTAGAACACGGAGGCCCGGTAAGAATGATTACACCCCAGCTGTATGCCTGGAAGGGTGCTAAATGGATACGCAGGATAGAATTTCTTACGCATAACAAACGCGGATTCTGGGAAGAAAGAGGCTATTCCAATACCGCCTACCCCTGGAGGAACGACCGCTACAGTTAGTGGCTCACGCCGGGCAGCACCGGAAGGCATACCAATAGCTGTTCATTCATCGGCTTAAACTGCTGTTTCACAGAATTTTCACGCAACCACTATAAATAACTAAAGTTTTATATTATTTTGGGCACAAACCCAATACCGTGAAACCCTTATTAACCCTTATTTTGCTCTCCGCCTGCGTGCAATTTGCAGCAGCGCAGCCATCTATCGACACTTCCGGCACTACCAGTGATACTGCCGGCCTGCAACCCCAAAAGGATAACATTATTACTGCCAACAGCATTTTAAAGATTGAAAACCTGGGTGCCAGTGTTAACACACTATTACCGGAGTTAAGACCTACAGTATCTGCTGATGGCGACCTGCTGTTTTTTATCTGCGAGAACAATCCGCGGAATACAAAATACAGCTCTGTTCCCAATTCACAGGACATCTGGTTTTCTGAGCGCGACAGTACCGGCAAATGGAGCAAGGCTGTACACCTGGGCTACCCATTAAATACAGTACAGTACAATGCGGTGTACTGGATATCGCCCGACAATAACCGCATTCTTATCCGTGGCGCCTTCATGAATGGCGCCTATAATGGCAAGGGTGTGAGCATGTGTACGCTTAACAGGAACGGCAACTGGGGCGAGCCCGATGCATTAATCATTAAAAACTATTATAAGTACGACAGGGGCCGTCAATCAGGCGCTACCATGGCCCATGACGGACAAACATTACTGCTGTATATGACTCCTGATGTGGGCAGTGGCGACAATGATCTTTACGTGTGTTTTCTTGGTAAAGACGGCGAATGGACGGAGCCTAAAAGCCTTGGTAAGAAAATTAATATGGAAGGCTATAATGAAATGACGCCCTACCTGGCTTCTGATGGCGTCACCATGTATTTCAGCAGCAACCGCCCCGGAGGATTGGGCGAAAATGATATATGGATGACCAAGCGTCTTGACAACAGCTGGCAAAAATGGAGTGAACCCGTAAACCTGGGTGGACCCATCAATACAGAAAACTGGGATGCGTTTTTTACACTGGACGCAGGCGGAGAATATGCCTATTTAACCACTGAACTGAATACCCTTGGTGAAAGCGATATTGTACGTGTTAAACTGCTGGAAAAAGAAAGACCCAAACCAGTGCTGATGGTTACCGGAAACGTATATAACCAGAAAACAAAACGTCCCATCAGTGGCGCTTCACTGCTGTATGAAACACTGCCCGATGGAGTGATTGCGGGCAATGCTTTGTCTGCCGAAAGCGATGGCGCTTTCAAAATTGTATTGCCGTACGATAAGAACTACAGTATACGGGCTACTGCCGACCACTTTTTTGCAGTATCTGAAAACCTGAACCTTGATTCACTGGTAAAAGCAGGTAACCGCGTTATACACAAAGATCTTTACCTGGCGCCTATTGAAATTGGCCAGGTGGTGAGGCTAAACAATGTATTTTTCGACACGGATAAATATGACCTCAGGAATGAATCGTTCATTGAACTGGATCGCCTTGTAAAAATGCTGACAGAGAACCCGGCCATGGAGATTGAAATCAGCGCGCATACAGATAACAAAGGAACGGCAGAGCACAATATTAAATTGAGTGACGACCGTTCCCAATCAGTAAAGGATTATATTTTCTCTAAAGGCATCGCTGCTACACGGGTGGTATCGCAGGGCTATGGCGAAACAAAACCTGTGGCCAGTAATGAAACAGAAGATGGCCGCCAGTTTAACCGGAGGGTGGAATTTACCATCACCAAAAATTAATCATTAGTATAACAGTAGACAGGTGACTTAACAATATTGTAAATAAAAACAGGCTCCTGTCTTTGCTATTTATTGGTGAAGGCAGGAGTTTCTTTTACATCAAACTGCAAAGTGGCTGCGCCTGTTTTGCCGTCTTCAGTAAGCCCCTGCAATACTACCACGTACCTGCCGGGAATGTCTGCGCTGTAAAAGCTGGTATCCTGCCGGCCATGTACACCTGTTTTTACAGCAGGCGACCAGTACAGCAGGTTCCTGAAATCGGGCAGGTGGCTGGAGGACTGTTGCGGCGTTTCATATTCGGGAGAATAAAAGGTTCTTTGCAACTGCAGTCCGTCGTAATCTAATACTGTGGCATGCGGATCCAGCTCATATCCTTCAAGACTACCCTTATAGGTGATAAAGTTTACCACTCCCTCAAAAAACATATTGCCCAGGAAATACCTCCGCGAAAGCACTTCCAGTTTTCTAATTTTCAATGGATCGTATTCCATGAACTTATCTATCGAAAAAACGGGCACTCCATCCAGCAGCAATAATGGATCATTGGCAAAAAAAGCTTTGCCCAGTTCATCATACACCGGCAAATGAAACTGCCCGTTCTTCTTACGTACATTTACCGGCATCACATACTCCCGCAACACTTCTTCCATGGTAGTAAAACGTACATAATTATCCAGCATGTAAGTAACATCCGGTTTATCATAAAAGGCGCTGGTGTCTGCATCGGGATACCTGAACTGCTTCAGCATGGTGGCGCTGTATTCATTTTGCACCTGTACGGCCGTGCTGTGCTTTAACAGTTCACTGGCATTGGCGGCAGACAGTTCCAGGGCCGGTGCTGTGTTTGCTGTGTACTTTTCACTAAAGGGATTTTGCACTTCCACCATGTAGCCACTGTCCTGCAGGTTGTCTGTCTGTACAATAATCTCTCCCTCATTATAAAAATCCTTCATTTCAAACCTAATGCGCCCGGCTGAATCACTTACCGCGTTACGGAACTGTGTATGAGTACCAGGCACAGAAAGATATCCACCAATGTCTTTGCCGGGCAGGCCGGTAGCTGTACGGGTAATTTTACCGGATACCATATGTCCTGCATATTCCGGAACAAATGCAAAAACAGGTTTCTTTTCCTGCAGTACATCATCCCATCGGAAACGCCTCCATCCATTGGTCAGCATCAGGTTATCCATAGCAAGATCTGTTTGGCTGTTCCTGTTGGTAAAATACCAGGCGGGCGATTCAATAACGCCGCCCAAATCGGCGGTCAACCAGAGGTAACTGCTGATATCTGCCTGTTCTGTGCCCTGTAATGAATCCAAATGATACACCGCCATCGACATGTTGGCCGCAACCGCCTGGCCATTTTGGTCTTTTGTTTTTACATGCACAGTAACTTTCTTACGCGTTTCATATTCGTTTGCGTCTGTTGCCAGCTCCGGTAATAATTGATTTTCCGGATAAGTAAACCAGAGGCGTTCACAAACCGGTGGCCGGCCGGCATTAAAGACGGTAAAATGAGAAATGCCCTCACCAAGTTTCTTGCTGTCTACCATGAATTGCGCAGTCCCATTCTGTAGAATATTTTTTTGAACTGATTTTACCGAGTTGCGCGTGTGGGCAAAAAGATAGACATCCGGTGCAGTCATGGTGCCTGCGTACTGAACACGTATAGAAAGTTGTGTTGATCCAACGCACCCGCGGGCCACGCTCGTCAAGCAGCTCAAAGAGCAAATGGACCAGCCGCTCGGCGATTCCTCCAAGCAGGTCGCCGAGATGAAAGCGATGGTCGGTCGCGACGACATGAAGGTGAAGCAGAGCAAGCACTTTGTATTGATGCACGACACGCCGGACGCCTTCACGCGCGGCAAGCTCACGCGGGCCGATGAACGCATCCAGCTCCTCGAAACCGTTTATGAATGCTTTCTGCTCCGCTTCTATGCCTACGGCGTGAAGCTGGAAATCCCCACCGAACGGCTGAAGGTCCTGCTCTTCAACGATTACAAGCAGTATCGCCTCTTTGCCGACAAGCTTAGCCCCCAACTCGCCAGCGCCTCGGGCTTCTGGGAGGGCGAGCGCAACACGAGCGTCTTCTTCGATCACGGCACGAATGACAGCTTCAAAGCCCTTAAGGAATTTTCCGATCAACTGCAACAACGCAAGAAGGAAGCCGTGCGCGATCGCGATTTGGGTGCCGCCTCGCTCGTC
>JANPGT010000064.1:0-14828 GCA_031424135.1 Chitinophagaceae bacterium | reverse complement strand
TGCATACATGCATATATCACTATTGCTGTACCAGCATTTTAGCTGTATACACGGCATCGTTGCCGATGGCCTGCACCAGGTACAATCCATTGGCTACTCTTCCAATATCCATCACCAGGTTTTGTACGCTGTTACTGCATTTTACTGACTGCCTTAACACCAACCTTCCACTTTGATCCAGTATTCTTATTTCTACCTTGTTCAGCTGTTTCAATTGCAGTACAAATGAGCCATTATTCGGATTTGGGAATATGCTGATGCCCTTGCTTACTTCAGTTACTGACGGTTCCATTGACCTTTGTGCACCATTGCCACAACTTCCCGGCTTTGCACCCAGCAATAACGCCAGCAGCGCCTGGTTTTGATTGACACAGGATTCAATATTGCCGTGGCGGTTTGGCCAGCATACCAGCACCCTGTTCATTTTTGGTCCGCACCGCACATCCACTACTTTGATCGTTTTTGTAACCGTTGCCCGGCAACCCAAAGAGTCTGTGATGGCCACAATGTAATTATAAGTGCCGCTGGCAGACGGGCTCACGCTGATGCTTTTACTGCCGGCACCATTTGACCATGCATAGCCGTAATTCCCACCAGGCAATGGGATACCGCCGGATGCATTTGCGGTGAGCGTTACACTGGCGGCACCAAAACCGATGTATAGCGTATTTACTTGGCCCCAGATCAGTAGGGGATGCACATCCGGTACTGCTGACTTCAATGGCATGTCTACTATTACCGGGGTTTCACAGCTGCTGCTGTTGTTCCACCAGTCGAACGCCGTCCAGGTAATTACACTCTTGCCGGGATTGAACAGCCCGCTGGCATTATCACCGGCGCCGCTTCTGTTAGTAGTACCGCTAATGCTATATTTTACTTCTCTTATATACGAAGGATCGGTAGCCACCAATAAAGGAATAGTGTATTGGTGAGTGTTATTGAAACAGAATGCCTGGGCCTGCACACAGGCAATAGTGGGTGGCGTGGTATCTCTCACAAGACCCGCTATCAGCAACTTCTGCCTGGCGGCGCCGATAGCGCTCAATTCCAGAGAATCTTTGTATACGCCGGCGGCAGCATCCGCTTTCAGACGAATGTAAATTTTGAATACATTTATTTCACCTGCTACCGGATCAATAGACATCATGTCAGCCCATGGGCCTGTTTCATTTTTAGCTACTTCAAAACCCCTGGGTACTCTCAGCAATACCGCATCGTGAACATAATTGGCGCTGATGGTAAAATACTTTGCGGCAGACGGCGCTCCCGCATTGGTCGTTAAATATAAATTTGGTTTGCTTACCTTACGGATACGGTTATTGCCTTTGTCTGCAACATACACATTGCCCGAATCATCCACAGATAACCCCGCAACAAATGAAAACTCTCTGCCTGCTGTATCACTGAATCCATTCATGGTGCCGGCAATAATAGCCGCCCTGCCAGCCGGTGAAAGTCTGTAAATACAATTGTTAACCGAGGAGCCCGAAGTAACAGAAACATAAATATTGCCGGTTTTATCTATGGCCAGTCCCTGCGGAAAACCCTTTAAAGCATCGGTAATAAATGTTGACAAATAGCCTTCGGGAGAAATTCTAAGCATACCGCTATATACCTGAATTACATACAAATTACCCAGGGGATCAAATGCGAGGTTAACCGGGTCATAAAAGGGTGCCCCCAACCCTGTTGGCTGATCCCCGTTGCTGGCGAAAGTACTCACCATACCGGCCGGGGTAATTTTCCGGATTTGCCTGTTGTACGTATCTGCTACGTAAATATTTCCTGCGGCATCAACTGCTACACCGCGTGGGTCTGCAAAACGGGCAGCAGTGCCAGTGCCATTTTCGCTTCCGGATGTTCCATTACCGGCAAGCGTGCTTACCACGCCGGCAGGCGTAATTTTCCTTATCGAGAATTTATTTTCATCCGCCACATATATATTTCCTGTTGCATCCAATGCTATACCGTTTGGACTGCACAATTGTGCACTGGTTCCGGCACCGTCTGCAAGTCCGCATACTCCATTTCCTGCAAATGTAATTACCGTTCCGTCAGGATCAATTCTGCGGATACGGGCGTTGTACCCATCCGATACATATATGCGGCCACCTGCGTCCGGGCCAGATACGAAGCCAGGATGGTTAAATACTGCAGCCAGGCCTCTGCCATCCGCAAAGCCTTCTACGCCGCTTCCTGCAAGTGTAGTTACGGCGGTTGGATCAAAACTTACCATGGGTTTATCGGGCACCACTGCAGCAGGCGTATACTCCCACACATCTTTTAAACTGTCATTATTTACTTCTCCCAGCGCAATGTATCCTTTGCCGTCAATACTAAAACCACTTGCGTACTCCCTGCCTGAACCACTTAGATTTAATTTTTGAGACCAGTTATTGTCGGAGGAATTGTATTCCCAGATATCCTGTTTAAACGGAGGAAGCCCCTCCGGTCCCCAGCCTGTGCCAACATACCCTTTGTTACCAATGGTGAAAGCAGTGGCGCCATATCTTCCTGCACCGGGAAAAATGTTTATTGGTGCCCAACTGTTGGTAGCGGGATCATACGCACTGAAATCTTTTCTAAGGGTGTTATCATAGTAGTTCTGGGCAGTAAGGCCGGTACCAATATATCCTTTACCGGCCACGCTGAATCCTGCTGCATACACCCTTGCAGGCCCTCCGAAATCAGCTTTTTGGGTCCAACTGTCAGAAACAGGATCATACTCCCAAAAATCTCTTAAGTAGCCATAGAAATTATCACCCGTACCCACATATCCTTTGCTGCCTATGCTTATACCCACACTGCCAAACCTTGCGCCACCTGCAAAATCTGCCTTCTTTGTCCAGCTGTTTATCAGCGGATCGTATTCCCAGAAATCGTTCAATAAACCGGGGTTCATACCCATCCCTATATAACCTTTGCCGCCAATATTGAAAGCAGTTGCACCCTCTCTCGCCCCTCCCGCAAAATCTGCTTTTTGCGTCCAGCTATCGGCTGCAGGTTCATAAGACCAGAAATCATTCCTGTATCCTGTTACATCCTGTCCGGTGCCGATATATCCTTTATCCCCGATACTAAAGCCAACCGAACCCTTCCTGGCGCTGGCAGGAAAACCGGACTTCTGCATCCAGTTATCCTGGGCCAGCATACTATTGATGACTAACAGCAGCGATGCTGTGCAGCACATGAATCTTCTTTTCATAAAAATATATTTGATGTTAAACAGCATTGCCGGTATAACGGATAGTACTATTTTAAAATCACAGCAACCAGATTCATATCAGGTACAGGATTTTTTCAATGAGCAACGCATTTTTTTGGGCAAACAGGCAGAAGGCGCTACAGGGTTTCCAAAAAAGTATTGGCGAAAATTATTTTTGCATTTACTTTTTTTAATACCGCACACCCAGGGCTTTCAATTCCTTCAACGTGAGTGCCGGTGGCATGATTCCTTTATTTGTTTTTTCAATCACCAGCTTGGCCACTTTACCGGCCTCTTTTTTAGTTGCAAAACCTTTCTCGCCCTGCACACAGGGAATAGAAGGCTGATGTATCAGCAGGCGCCCCCTGCTATAAATATCATACCCATAGGTATTACCCGGTGCAGCAATCAGTTTGTATACTGCACTGGACGACTGTTTAGCAGCACCGGGTTTGGGCTGTACCATTGAAAAGCTATGCTGCGGCGCTGCCAGTAGCGGCGTAATTACCGTGATCAATAAAAAACCGGAAAGCAGTAATTTCATTGTATGTCATTTATTTCTTTAACAGGGAGGATTAACACCTTATACAAAAGGGCAGGCGGGTAACGCTGTTTCCAGGGGGAGGGGTAAAATAGCTTGAAGACAGGAACTTACAGGGTTGTCATTACGGTCATAAAATTCTACCGGAAACACGCGCTAATAAATGATGAATAAGGGCTGTTGGTATGATTATCATCATCGGGGCCGCCGGTAAGCAGCACAGAGGTCCGCAACAGCTATCTTTCTTTTATCTTCGCATCCATGAAAACGGATGCATCTCCAAGGATTGTATTTATGGGTACCCCCGAATTTGCTGTTGCATCGCTTAACGCGCTGGTAAATGCCGGCTGCAACATCGTGGGTGTAATTACAGCACCGGATAAACCGGCCGGGCGTGGCATGAAACTGACAGAAAGTGCTGTGAAGAAGTATGCAGTGGAAAAAGGCTTGCACCTGCTGCAGCCGGAAAAACTAAAGAACCCTGATTTTATTGAGGCGCTTAAAGCGCTGCAGGCCGATATACAGGTGGTAGTGGCTTTCCGCATGCTGCCAGAAATTGTCTGGAATATGCCGCCCATGGGCACCATCAACCTGCATGGATCACTGCTGCCGCAATACCGCGGAGCGGCGCCCATTAACTGGGCGGTGATCAATGGCGAAACCATTACCGGCGTTACCACCTTTAAACTGCAGCATGACATTGATACCGGCGATGTATTACTGCAGGAAAGCTTCCCCATTGGACAGGATGAAACCGCCGGTGAAGTACACGACAAAATGAAAGAGATTGGCGCCATACTGCTGGTCAAAACCATCAGGGGGCTGGCAGGCGGTTCACTGAAAGAAATACCGCAGTCGCTGGTAACAGACTCACGACTAAAACACGCTCCAAAAATTTTTACCGAAACCTGTAAAATAGACTGGAGTAAACCGGTCGCGGAGATACATAATTTAATCCGTGGGTTATCTCCTTTTCCGGCTGCGTTTACCTTGCTTAAAGACAAAACACTTAAGATCTACAAAAGCAAAAAGGAACAGGCTATTAGTTCTGTAACCACGGGTAATTTTCTTACAGACAACAAGACTTTTTTAAAATTCGCTGCCGCAGATGGTTATATAGATGTGCTGGAAATTCAGCTGGAGGGAAAAAAGAAAATGCAGGTGGAAGAGTTTTTAAGAGGATACAGGTTTTAATCTTTCGCACGGTACCGGCAATTACCAGGCAGGCGCAAAGTTTATTGCTGAGTAGCCCGTTTATATTTTAAAGGGAATACAAACACAAAGGCTACTGTAACAGCGTTGATTTTTATGTGTCCAATCTATGTACACGTCAATACCTTACTTCCACGCTGAACTTTCCTCCTGAAGCATCCAGCTCTGCTGCCGCTGCATCGCTCAGCCTTGCTACCAGCCCCAGGCTTTCTTTCATATCGGGAAGGCTGCCCAGTACTTTTGCAAAAATGGCCTTACCACTCACAGGGTTGTTTACCCGTACAATGGTACCAACGGCTACATTATTTACCAACGCGTAATACTTGCCATCGTTCCACCCGCTGGTGCTTTTAAAAATACCGGCAGCGCCACTTAAAGATTTGCCGCTTTCTTCATACTGCGATTTAAAATAGCTGAGCCGGGCACCGGTTACGGGCGCAGAAGTATTGGTAGCAATAGGATTGATAATAACGGGTTTAGTCTCCGGTTTGGTATTTCCCTTTACCGTAGCAGGATCTACTTTCTCTGTAACGGGCGTAACCGGCAATGGCTTCTTTTCCTCAATGGTTTCCGGCTTTTTCTCTTCGGGTATAGTCAAAGGAACGGGATTGGTATGTGCCAGTTTTGAATCAGCTTTGGCTGCCAATGCAGATTGGCCTGTCTTTACTTTCAGGTAACCCACTACCAGCTTCAAACCCGCTTTAGCCTGGTCTTTATTAATACCATTCCATTTTTCCAGTGATTCTATGGGAACTTTATTATAGTTAACACTTACGCGGTACAACCATTCTTTTTCCTGCAGCGTGTGGTGCACGGGCACCAGCACCTCATCTCCACCTTTACTGCCGTCCTGCGAAAAATTCTCCGCTGTCAGCGGTACTTTAAGCACCTGGCCAACAGACAGCGCCTTATCCATACTTAATGCATTATAAGGTGCCAGCTGTTTGGGGCTTACATTGTAAATTCGGCCAATGCTGTACCAATTTTCTTTAGGTTGAACGGTATGCACCAGGTAAAGTTTGGGGCTAATTCCCTGCACCTGCAAATCGCTGACCTGGGCCCTGCTCAGCTGCGCCAGGCAAACACACAAACAAACCAATAGCCATTTATTTTTCATTGCTGTATTTTAAGTTACTGCATTGCAAATATGGAAATTTTTTAACCATTTTTGGTAAAATTAAAGCCAAAATACCCGAAATTGATGCTGTGCATATGCCTGTGTACGTTATTTTAAACTGGCTGCTTGAGAATACGCCATTCTTTGGGATAATAATTGTTAAACCTGTTGGGCAATAGCTTTACCCAGCCAAGATTATACCCCTGATACGTTACCAGTGCCCAGCCCTTTTGCGGGCACTCTATGCGCATTTCTTCTTTGCGCAGGTATTGTATGGCCTGTTGCAGGTTCAATTCAATACTCAACAGGTTTTTATTAATGATAGTACTTACTGCCAGTTGGTGATCGGGTATCAATTCCTTACCGGCAAACTTACCCAGTGTTACACCGGCTTTCTTAATATACAGCGCCGACTGCAGCACGGGTATTTCCTTTTGCAGGCTGGCCGGCAGTGCAATCACTTCTTCTTTTTGTTTGAACAATACCAGTTCAGTGCCCTCTTTCAACCAAGGCTGCACAATAGCTTCTTCAGCTTTTGTTAATCGCTCCGTATTGGTTTTGCCGGGCTTAAAACCTTCAAAGGCAGATCCTTCTTTTTTTTGCAGCGCGGCAATAAAAAGGCCCTCGCCTTCTACCTTATCCGGGTAAAACCGGTAGCCATAAAATCCTTTCTCCGGCGATAGCACTTCAACAATATTCCACTCTTTGGCGATAGAAAGGCGTATGCCTTCTGCCAGCAGCCCGCTGCCTATCCAGTCCAGGATGACCTCATCTTCTGCTGCAGAATAAGAACAGGTAGAATAGATGATAATGCCATCCTGTTTCAGTGCCGGCCAAACATCTGCAATGATCCTTTGCTGGCGCTGGCTGCAAAGTGCTACATTATTTTCGCTCCATTCATTAATGGCCCCCGGGTCGCGGCGAAACAGGCCACTGCCGCTGCAGGGGGCGTCAATTACAATTACATCAAAATAATTTTGCAGCCGCGCAAAATGCGACGGATCGTTATTCGTGACCACCACATTGGCAGCCCCCCACTTAATAATATTTTCTTCCAGTATAGCAGCGCGTGACTTAATAACATCATTACTGATCAGTAAACTTTCATTGCTGATCAATGATTGCAATAAAGTTGATTTGCCCCCGGGTGCCGCACACAGATCCAGCACACGCAAAGGTTGTGACATATCAACCGTTTGCTTCAGGGCCTGTTCCAGGAACATGCTGGATGCCTCCTGAACATAATATACGCCTGCATGAAAAAGGGGATCGAAAGTAAAAGAAGGCCGTGTGGGAAGATAATAACCTTGTGAAGACCAGGGAACTGGAATGGTGAGGCGTGAATGCTGAGTGGTGAATGCTGAGCCGCCAGCAGTCAGTCGGGAGACGTCATCGGTGAGTGATGAGTCGTTATTGGTGATTAGCGCTGAGCCGTCCGGTACTGCCTGCTTTGATGGGTTAAAGCGGATAGAAGTCACCTGCTGCCCGGAACTATGCACCGCTTCAAAAGTTTCTTTATTGAAACCCGGCAGATTTTCCAGTGATTTCAGTAAAGCGGGTGGTAATGGAATCAACATAATGTATTTGGTGCGTCAAAGATAAACAGAAGACGGGCATTAATCAGGTAGTACCTATAGAATCAATATCGTCACTAAAGGATTCATCCGGCCGCCGCCAGCTCTTTATGCAGTTTGCCACAAAAAAAACATTGGCTGTCACCAACAATGCCCAGAACAAATACAAACGCAGGCGGCTAATGACGGAAAAGATTTGCAGGTAAGTATCCGTTTTCAGCCTGTAGGAAACTGAAATGCCTATAACAATCACCAGTAATGGCGCAATCAGCAATACAAATAAAGTTATATACACATGCAGTCTGGCCCATACCCGGCTGAAAAGTCTATGTTGCAACCGCCAGTAGATACCCGCCTGTATTATCAACAGCAACACTATACCCGCATCCAGCCACCAGGAGACAGCTGCCGGCTCCCGGCCTTGCCTTTCTGTATATATTTTAACAGCAATGACAGATATTATTACGGCCGCTGATTTCAGTAGCGCAGTAGCAGCAAGTACCCACACCGGCATTAAAAAAGGTCTATACCCCTGTTGCGGCATTTACAGCATTTGTATTTTGAAAAGATCGCTATATAGGCTTAAATGGCTTTTATCTCCCCAATCAGGTCCTGCAGTACTTTTTTGGCGTCTCCAAACAGCATTGATGTTTTAGGACGGAAGAACAAATCGTTTTCAATGCCGGCATAGCCCGGTTTCATGCTGCGTTTGTTTACGATGCAGTTTTTGGCCAGTTCTACATCCAGTATGGGCATGCCATAAATGGGGGAGGAAGGCTCTGTTTTAGCAGCCGGGTTTACCACATCATTGGCACCCAGTATCAGCACCACATCAGTTGTGGCAAATTCTTCATTGGCCTGTTCCATCTCTTCCAGCTTATCGTAACTCACATCGGCTTCCGCCAGTAATACATTCATGTGGCCCGGCATACGTCCTGCCACGGGGTGAATGGCGTATTTTACCTCCACCCCTTTTTCCTCCAATAGCTTCTCCAGCTCATGACAGGCATGCTGGGCCTGGGCTACCGCCAACCCATAACCGGGCACAATCATTACCTTCTTGGCATAGGTCATCAGCATGGCGGTGTCTGCCAGGCTGACCTCTTTGAAAGCCCCCTGCTCTTTTGTACCACCCGGGCCTGCTGCAGCTCTTGCCCCAAAAGAACCAATCAATACATTGGTAAGCGAACGGTTCATGGCCTTGCACATGAGGATGGTGAGCAGGGTACCTGCCGCCCCTACCAGGATACCCCCGGTTAGCATGGCTTTATTGTTATACAGAAAACCACCGCAGGCAGCGGCCACGCCGGTAAAAGAGTTAAGTAACGAGATTACTACCGGCATATCCGCACCGCCGATGGGGAGGACGAAAAGAACGCCGTAGACTATCGACATAAAAAATACTGCATAGAAAAATGGCTGTGACAAATTAAATAGGCTGCCACTTCTTGACTCGACGCCAATTGTATAAGCGGCAAGGCCAACAATAATCAACAACATCAAAATATTGAAAATATGCTGCCCCTTAAAACTCTTATCTTTTACTTTACCGTTTAACTTACCCCACGCTACCATGCTTCCTGCAAACGAGATACTTCCAATAATTAATCCGGCAAAAATTATAATAAGCTCTGTGGTAAAAAAATTATTTTGTACCAGGCTTTCCCTGCAGGACGGACATTTAAAAGTGTCAAAATTATGATTGTACAGGTGCCTGAATTCCACAATTGAAATCAACATGGCGCAGGCACCACCCATTCCATTAAACAGGCTCACCATTTCCGGCATGGCCGTCATCTTCACTTTTTTGGCTGCCAATGTACCAACAATGCCCCCCACTATCAACGCGGCAAATATCCATCCGTAATTGTGCAGTGCGTGGCCTTCATCATCCTTGTATAAAAAAATTGTGCCGGCAATGGCAATGGCCATACCGCCTGCCGCAATCAGGTTGCCCTTTCTTGCAGTAGCGGGGTTAGACAACATTTTCAACCCCAGTATAAAGGTGACGGAGGCTACGAGGTAACAAATGGTGAGAATATTTATTTCCATACAATATTTTATACGCTTTACAAAAGGCGCATCTATTTTTATGTCAGGTTTTATAGTCCATCCCGAAAATCCGGGTGTCCGCAAGTCCCTTCAGGGATTTAGGGTTTCTTCTTAAACATCTCCAGCATCCTGTCCGTCACCACAAAACCGCCTACCACATTCAGGGTTCCTAATATTACTGCCAGAAAGCCCAGCACCAGCGCTACATAATTATCCGCTTCCGCTTTCCCCATTACAATGATAGCACCGATGATAACCACACCATGTATTGCATTGGCACCGCTCATCAGCGGTGTGTGCAGTACGCTGGGTACGCGACCAATTACTTCAATGCCTAAAAAAACCATCAGCGCAACAATGTAGATCATTTGTTCATGCGCGTTGATCCAGTTCAGTATATTATCCATATAAATTATTTAACAATAAAAATAGACATGCGTATTTTTCACATTTTCATATTGCCACATTTATTACACTTCTACATTCAATAAGCTCTTTACCCTGTCATTTACTATAACGCCGCCATGCGTAATACAACTGCCTTTTACCAAATCATCTTCCCAGTTAAGGTTAAGACTGCCTTCTTTCGAAATAATCAGTTGCAGGAAATTCAATACATTTTTGCCATAGAGTTTACTGGCATCAGAAGGCATGGTAGCCGACAGTGCAGAATTGCCCACAATGGCCACCCCGTTATGATAAATGGTCACGTTGTTTTTAGTGAGTTCGGTATTGCCGCCGGTAGCTGCTGCCAGATCAATAATTACCGATCCTTTTTTCATGGCTTCTATCATAGGGGTAGTAACCAGTATGGGTGCGGGCTTACCGGGAATCTGTGCGGTAGTGATTACAATATCTGCTTTGGCAATGCTTTCTGCAATCTTTGCTTTCTGTTTTTGCAAAAAATCAGCGGATTGCTCTACTGCATAACCACCTGCCTTGCTGGCGTCTGCAGCGCCGTCTACTGCTACAAATTTTGCACCCAGGCTCATCACTTCTTCCTTTACTGCCGGGCGGGTATCAAACACCTCTACCACGGCGCCTAACCTGCGGGCCGTGGCAATGGCCTGCAATCCTGCTACACCTGCACCCAATATCAATACTTTGGCGGGCGGAATACTGCCTGCCGCTGTCATAAACATGGGAAAATATTTTGGAAAAATATTAGCTGCGTGCAATACCGCTTTATACCCAGCAATATTGGCCTGGCTGCTCAACACATCCATGCTCTGTGCACGGGTAGTACGGGGCAGCATATCCAAACTGAAGCTGGTAATGCCCGCTGCAGCCCATGACTGCATTTGCTGAAAATTGAAAAGCGGCTGGTAAACGCCTATAAGTACACTGGAATCAGGAATGGGGAATGGGAAATTGGGGGCGTTAATACAACAGATAATTTCGGCTGCATTGATAATCTCTTCTGCAGATTCTATCTGCGCACCCGCTTTGACATAATCCTCGTCTGACGCGGATGCTTTTACACCAGCATCGGGCTGAATGTAAACAGTAATCCCTTTTTTTACAAGTGCTGCAACTGTTTCTGGAAGTAACGATACGCGTGTTTCAAATGCAGGTTCCTGCAAAACTCCAATTATCATAGTATATTGTTCTGCCGGTAAGATAATAAGTTTTTCTTAGTATCCCTACTTATCCGTGCTGGTGGTGGTTAAAATCGAATTACAAAATGCTGCTTTACCTTAAAATCCGGGCTCAAAAATACCAGGCCTAAAAAAAACAGATCGATGGTAAGCACAGAAGCAGGGTGGCTTTTCACTTGCTCCCAGGCGGCTTCCATTTCTTTACTCCAGTGTATATCATCAAGAATAATTACTCCGTTTTTGCTGGTCTTTTGCAATAACTGCTCAAAATACCGGGTAGTAGGTTCTTTGCGGTGATTGCCATCAATAAAAGCCAGGTCAACAGGCCGGGCATTTTTCAAAAGGGCTGGCAGGGTATCATCAAAATTACCTTCCCTTATTTCAATGTTAGGGATACCCAGTGAAGAAAAATTTTCCTTTGCCACAGCAGCAATACCGCCCGCGCCTTCGCAGGTAGTTACACAGGCAGCAGGGTTGCCCATTGCCAGGTAGGCCGCAGAAAGCCCCAATGAAGTGCCCAGTTCTATAATGGAAGAGGGCCGGTAATACTGAACAAAACGGTACAGGAGCTGGCCCAGCTTTTTGGGCTTGGCGGCGTTGCGGGCAGTACTGGCTACGCTTCTTTGTTTTTTGTTGCCCGTCACAGAACCCGCTCCAAAATCATCTATCTGCAGCAGGCGCTGGTCCTGTAATAACTGCCGGCGAAGCTTTTCGATCTTACTATAAGCTGCATATGCTTTTTTATCATTCAGCACTTTTGTAATAAAATCGAATACAAAGGGCGAATGAATGCCATGCCCCTTTCCATTGGATGCAGTAACATAATAGCGGATATATCTGGCAGCAAGCTGAAACGGAGAGTACAAGGAAATTAAAAATTAAAAATTAAAAATTGGCTTTTGCTGGTAGAGGCGGCTCTTCGTTCTACATGCGATACAAGTTATTCAATATTAAGCGCCGAACAATCCTTCAGGCAGGAACATCAGAACGTTCGGACAATCGCTGCCGTTCTCCAGTCGCTGTGTGACCAACTTTTTTACAGGCTATGATAAAATGCTATACTATGAAAATTGCGTCGCGGGCATTTCCACATTTCCATATTTTCAATTTCCACATTAAATTACTTCACCCGATCCCATACCTGGAAGCTATAGGCATACTGATGTTTTTCATCAGGCGCAAAATCAATATTGGAAAACAGTTTCCATTCTTTTTCGCTGAACACCGGGAAAAAAGCATCACCCTCTACGGCAGTATGTACACGTGTAAGTACAATCTTATCAGCCACCGGCAGACTTTCTGCATAGACCTTGCCGCCCCCCACGATAAACGCTTCCTTTGCATCGGTAGTGGATGCCACCTGTATAGCCTCCTGTAAACTACCCGCTGTCTTAATGGGACCAACTGGGTTTAAATCGCCAGGATGATTGGTGATCACAATATTAAACCTGCCACTCAGCGGCTTGTTTTCCAACGACTCGAAAGTCTTTCTGCCCATAATCACAGGCATACCCCAGGTGGTATTTTTAAAAAACCTTGTGTCGTTGGGCAGGTTCCACACCAACTTGTTTTGCAGGCCAATAACATTATTTTCTGAAGCTGCTGCTACAAGTGTTAGTATCATAAAAGAAGCAATGAGTGAAGTGAACAGTTTTTTAAACGGCTACCGGCGCCTTGATAGCCGGATGAAACTGGTAGTTCTCCAGCGTAAAATCTTCGAAACCGAATCCAAAAATATCTTTTACCGCCGGGTTTAGTTTCATGATCGGTAAGGGCAAAGGCGACCTGCTTAACTGCAGGTCTACCTGTTCCATATGGTTGTTATATATATGCACATCGCCGAAACTATGAATAAATTCACCTGGTTCCAGGTCGCACACCTGCGCTATCATCAGCGTGAGCAGCGCGTAGGAAGCAATATTAAAAGGCACCCCCAGGAATACATCTGCACTGCGCTGGTAAAGCTGACAAGAAAGCCTTCCACTGGCCACATAAAATTGGAAAATGCTGTGGCAGGGCATCAGCTTCATTGCTGAGAGTTCGCCTACATTCCAGGCACTTACAATCAGGCGCCTGCTATCGGGGTTGGTCTTTATCTGTTGTACTACATCTGCTATCTGGTCGTAGGTTTTTCCATCGGCCCCCTGCCAGCTGCGCCATTGTTTACCGTACACCGGGCCCAGTTCGCCATTTTCATCGGCCCATTCATCCCATATTTTCACCCCGTTTTCCTTCAGGTACTGAATATTTGTCTCCCCCTTCAAAAACCACAACAGTTCATGGATGATGCTTTTCAGGTGCAATCGCTTGGTGGTCACCAAAGGAAAACCTTTTTGCAGGTCGAACCGCAGCTGGTAACCAAAACAACTGGTGGTACCTGTACCCGTACGGTCTGTTTTGGAATTACCGTTATCCTTTATATGTTGCAGTAATTGCAGGTATTGTTGCATGGGCTGCAAGATACCATGGATTTCGCAATTAGCAGTCGGCGCCAGGTGGTTGTGGGGAACCTGTGAATTGCCCTGAAAGCAGCAATTGTAGCGTTATTTCCACAGGATTTGCAGGATTGGTGCTGATAACTATGCGGCTGCTTACATCGCCTAAACAACACTGCCGCTGTTTTCCCCGCTTCCTTTCCAAAGATTTTTCCAAGGTTTTTACGACTGCCGCTGACTCATTAAAAATCAAATGGGCATTGAATTACAGCTCATTTTTCTTGGGCTGATAAGCAGGCATCAGCCTTGTCTAATACCTTTTCCCGCAGCTTCCAATCAGATTGAACATGAAAACTTAATTCTATAAAATTATTTTAATTCAACCCCGGCACCATGGCGCAAAGATATCCGGCATTGGTTTTGTTAGATTTTATCCAAAGTATTCAAATAATAATTCCCAACCCTCCCCTCTGGATGCTATTGATAAAGTATTCTTTAAAACAAATAACTTTTTATGAAAAAAAACATTCTGTTTGTACTGCTTTTGGTAAGCACTGTAAGCTTTGCCCAACATTTTGAATTGGGTGCAAAGGCGGGCGTTAATATTAGTAATTTTTCCGGCGCCAGTAACGAAGCCGACCTGAAAGCCAAGTCCCTTATTGGTTTCCATGCCGGCGGTTTTGTAAGTCTTTTTTTAGGTAATAATTTCGCTATTCAGCCCGAAGTATTATTGTCTACCCAGGGTGCGAAATTAGAGCAGACTGGAAGTAAAACAGATTATAAACTCACTTATATTAATGTTCCTGTAATGCTTAAATACAGGTCTAATGGAGGTTTCTATATTGAGGCTGGCCCCCAGATTGGATTTAAAGTGAATGAAAAAGTAGATGGTACCAGCGAAGATTTTGCAAAAAGCACCGACCTGTCTATTGCTGGTGGACTTGGTTACCATAGCCCTATTGGTTTGGGTATCGGCGCCAGGTATACTGCAGGGCTTTCCAAACTGGGCGATTTTAATGCGTCCACTACAAAGCCCGACTGGAAAAATGGTGTAATACAGGTGAGTCTCTTCTACACACTTTTCAACAATCGCG
>JANPGT010000063.1:0-2689 GCA_031424135.1 Chitinophagaceae bacterium | reverse complement strand
ATGATCATCATGGCGATTGACCATGTAAGAGATTACCTGCTCAGGGACTCTTTTTTTTATGATCCCCTTGATCTTCAAAAAACAAGCGTCCCCTTATTCTTTACCCGCTGGATTACCCATTTTTGTGCACCTGTATTTATGTTGCTGGCGGGTGTATCTGCCTATATGATTGGGCAAAGGAAGACCAAAGCAGCATTGTCAGCTTTCCTGCTGAAGCGTGGCATATGGCTGATCTTCCTGGAGATGATTGTGGTAAATTTTGGATGGAACTTTAACATCGCATTCCCCATGTTCCTGTTCATTACCATCTGGGCGCTGGGGGTCTGTATGATTGTACTGGCGGGACTGATACACCTGCCCGCAAAAATCATCCTGCTGTTTTGTATTGTGATGGTGGCCGGCCATAACCTCTTAGACAATGTGCATGTTGGAGGAAATACACTGCCAGCGTTTGGCTGGGCGCTGTTGCATGATCAGAATTTTTTTAGCTGGCACAAAGAAATACTGCTGGTAGGTTATCCGCTTATTCCATGGCTGGGCGTTATGCCATTGGGTTACCTGATGGGCCAATGGTATGCCTCGGATTATGACGTGGTAAAACGAAGAAGAAATTTACTGCTCACAGGAGGAGGGGCTGTACTGCTGTTCCTGCTGCTGCGGTACAGTAATATATATGGCGATCCGGTGAAATGGACGACGCAGCAAACGCCTTTTTATACTTTCCTGTCTTTTCTTAAAGTAAATAAATACCCTCCTTCTCTATTGTATGTGCTGATGACACTTGGGCCTGCGCTGCTATTCCTGGCGTTTACCGAAAAGATGCATGGCACAACAGTAAAAATAGTGTCAGTATATGGTCGCGTACCTATGTTTTATTACCTCGTTCATATTTACGTCATTCACCTTGTGGCATTGCTGGCTTCTCTCTTTATTCCCGGTCAGGACTGGCATAGCTGGATTTTACAGCAGCCCATCTGGTTTACACAGAACCTGAAAGGGTACGGGTTTTCATTGCCCGTTGCCTACCTCATTTGGGCCGCGGTAGTGATTGTATTGTATCCTTTATGCCGCCGGTACGATGTATATAAGCAAACACACAAAGAAAAATGGTGGTTAAGCTACCTGTAAAATAAATACTCAGCATTCATCTTTTATAAACAAAGTTTACATGAAAAAAAACAGGCTGCTTCACTTTACTGTCATAATCCTGGCGGCCTGTATGCTCATGGCTGCATGCAATACCCCCGCTGATGGAAACGCAGAAAAGGCCCTGGCCATCAACCGGCAGGAAGATACCAATATTAAGATGTATACCCACGTATGGGATGAGATTATTAATAAAGGCAGGCTTGAGCTGTTCAATGATTCCAATTTTACAAAAAATGTGGTCATGCATGCCAGTCCTGCAGATGTGGTGGGCATCGACAGTGCCCGCGCCTACTATGCCAATTATCTCACCGGGTTTTCCAATATCAGCTTTACTATTAAAGAAGTATTAGCCCAGGGCGATAAACTGGTAAAGCAATGGAATTTTAAAGGAAAGCATACCGGGGTTTTCTTCGGTATTCCGGCAACAGGTAAAGAAGTAAGCCTGGATGGGGTGACCATTGTACGCATGTCGGGAGGTAAAATTGCTGAGGAAAGAGATTTTTTCGATAATATGGATTTCATGACACAACTGGGTTTAGTACCCCCTCAGCAGTAAACCGGTGATGATAATATTTGCCGGTTTTTTTATGCTGCTGCCCGCCGTAAGTACACTGTTTCAACTGGCGCAACACTATTTTTCTGGTAATTTGTAAAACATAAAAAATGGACGCATGAAAAGAACAGTCTTTTTTGTACTCATGGGAATAACTTCCCTACTGATGGCAAATGTGCAGGTGGATGCGCAGATCAGTCCTGCGGAAATAGACGCACTGGTAAAAAAATCAATGCAGCAGTTTAATGTGGCCGGCGTAGCCCTGGCCATAGTAAAGGATGGGAAAATAGTATATGAAAAAGGCTATGGCGTAAAATCAATTGCCACCCAGTCGCCGGTGGATGAACATACCAATTTTCAGATCGCCTCCAACAGCAAGGCATTTACAACGGCTGCATTGTCAATTTTAATAGATGAGGGTAAACTGAACTGGAGGGATAAAGTGCGTACCTACCTGCCTGAGTTTAAAATGTACAATGACTATGTAACAGAAAATTTTCTGGTAGAAGATCTCTTGTGTCACAGAAGCGGATTGGGTTTGGGAGCGGGCGACCTCATGGATTTTCCGGATGGCACCAACTTTACGATTAAGGATAAATTGAGTTTCTTTCAATACTTTAAACCGGTATCAAATTTCAGAACACAGTTTGATTATGACAATCAACTTTACTTTATTGCCGGGGAATTGATTGCAAGGGTAAGTGGCATGAGCTGGGAAAAATTCATCCAGACCAGGATACTGGATCCTTTGCAGATGAATCAATCCTTCTCATCGCTGGGCGGCATGCAGGATAAAACGAATCTTGCCACGCCTCATTCCACTGAAACAGGAAAAATCAGGACCATTGCTGCTTTCCAGGACCAGATAAATGGCGCGGCAGGGGGCATTTTGTCTAATGTTGACGACATGTGTAAATGGATGATAACACAGTTAAATAAAGGAAAGTACGGAGCCGGTTTGGAGAAACAGTTGTTTACGGAAGCAAG
>JANPGT010000062.1:0-7537 GCA_031424135.1 Chitinophagaceae bacterium | reverse complement strand
ATACTACAGTACAATATTACATCCGCTTACATTACAATATTTGTTGCTGTGTTATTTTTACACCCCGGCAAGCGGGTTTTTAAATGCTTCCCTTGCTGCTAACTTATTTTTTTTTAACTTTAGTAAACCCATTAAAGCATTTCGCGTAAATACGTTACCACTCATTATGCAAAATCTCTATGGATACATAAAGCAATTTGCCAACGTAACGCTGGAAGAATTTGAGAAAATTGCTGCGTTGGTAGAGATTTTCCAGTTCGATAAAAAGCAGGTATTAACCCAAAAAGGCCAGGTAGAGCAATATCTTTACATTATCCGCACCGGCCTGGTTAGAAAATTTTTTTATAAAAACAAATACGAAATTGTTACGCAGCTTGCCCGTGAGCAGGACCTGGTGTGTTCGTCTGTCTCATTCCTTTCGCAGCAGCCCTCTGAATACGTGGTAGAAACCCTGGAACCCTGTACCGTATTTGCCATGAGCTATGAAAACCTGCAGAAAATTTATAGCTGGAGCAGCCATATGGACCGGCTGGGCAGGCTGATTATACTGGACTGGCTGCTGCAGAAAGAAATATGGGAGCACGACCGTCTGCGCCATGAGCCCCGGGAGCGGTTTATAAGGTTTATGAAAGAGAACAGCGACCTTGTACAGCGGGTACAGCAGAAATACCTGGCATCTTACCTGAACATGAAGCCCGAAACATTCAGCCGGTACAAGCATTTATTAAGAGGTTAACGTACAAAACCTTTATTTCTGACATGAACGAACAGCATTTACGTAAATATTACCTGGATACCGTGCATGCTTATTTCAACCGGTTTGTTGATATGAGCCACGAAGAATTTGACCTGATTGCCCCGTATTTTGAAATCAGGAAATTTGACAAGAAGACAAAAGTGTTGAAGTTGGGTGAGGTTGACAGTTATTTTAATATTATTATGAAAGGCCTCGCCAGGAAATACCTGATGGTAAAAAAGAAAGAAATTACCATACAACTGGCTACCGAAGGCCACATGATGTATTCTGAAATTTCTTTTAACCTCCAGCAGCCTACCGATTGTATAATTGAAACCATTGAGCCGGTGACCTTTCTTTCCATCAATTATGCCGATGTACAGGCTGTATATGAAAAGTATCCCATAACAGAAAAGATTGGCCGCCTGGTGTTAACAGAAATGTTTATCAAGAAGGACAAGCGCGATTTCAAACAGCTGAATACCACTACCCGCGAACGTTTCCTTGAATACATGCAGACCCATCCGGATATGCTGCAGCGTGTTCCGCAGAAATACCTTGCTTCTTACCTCAATATCAAGCCCGAAACTTTCAGCCGGTTAAAACACCTGCTTCGTCCAAAAAGGAATATTGCACCGAAGGAGTAATATTTAGTTCATAGTTCATAGTTCTCAGTTCGGAGTTTTCAAAAAT
Organism: Chitinophagaceae bacterium; assembly: GCA_031424135.1. Lineage (GTDB taxonomy): Bacteria > Bacteroidota > Bacteroidia > Chitinophagales > Chitinophagaceae > JACMLD01. The sequence goes on along the minus strand of JANPGT010000062.1, from coordinate 6,108 downwards.
ACTTTAGTAAGCTGCACTAATGAACTGAGAACTATGAACCAGGAACTTTTTAAAGGTTCAGGTATTTGTCTTTTGGATATTTCACACTGTAACTCACTCTTAGTTTTTTTACTTCGCCCGGCGCCAGCTGCAGTTTCCAGGTAAGTACCCCCAATTCTGTATTGTTGGCTGCTTCACTGGTTTCAGTAAGTTCTACTTCAATTTCTTTATTGGTAGACAGGGGATACTGATCTTTCAGCAGCATCTGGATAGCTTCTTTTTTATTGTTCTTCACCGTTAACTCGTACGTAAACAATTGCTTTTTATTGCTGCCCAGGAATTTTACGCTGCTGAAATCTTTCAGCTTTTCTTTTTTTACCACGATGCGTTTGTCTTTGCCCAGGGTAAGATTAAGGGTGTCCATGGTAGAATTGGGATCGATATAGGATTTGCCGATATAGGTGCCTTCAAAAATGATATTGGCTTCACCCGGCAGCAGGTTCAGTTTTTCCCAATCTGCCAGTTCTCCCAGCAGGTAGGCATCCTTGTCCAGTTTGGGGACTGCATAATATTTGTACAATGTATTCACCGGGAATTCTTTCAATGAAACATTCTGCTCCTTGCCATTGCCCGGTACATCGTAGGGCAGGTCTATATCGAAAGTAACATTCAGTTCATTGTCTTTAACAGTGATATAATCGCTGAGCATATCTTTAAGCGTTATCAGAATAACACCGTTGGCGGCACGTGCGCCGTATATACTGGTTGAATTTTTATCATTTAAAACCTCTATACTTTTTATTTGTTTGGGATCGATCTTTTCAAATTTATCATTTTCCATGACTACCCCGTTTACTACATAAAGTGGCGGATTGTTGTTACTGATTGAACCCAAGCCGCGTAGCCTGATGGGCTGTGTTCCATAGCCGTTAACCACTGTTTCTTCCGGCTTGTCATTAACTTCAGTGTCTGCAACTTTTTTCTGCATTATTGACTGAACAGAATTCATAAACATATTATTTTCCATTCTTGCTACCGGGTTGGTATAATCCAGGAACCAGCTTTTCAGCACGGGTGCATTGCTGTTTTGATTGGGGGAGGAAGTGGCCAGGGTAAGCTTTACCTGCTTCCAGTCGATGCCCGTAGTTTGTACCAGCTTGGCCTTGTACAGCAGGCTGATAGGTTTGCTGATGTTTTCTACACGGATATCATAAGAAGGGTTCCAGGAGGCTTTTGCGGTAATATAAGAAATGGTAAGATTGCAGGGGCCTGCCAATGGGCTCATTACCTGCAACAAAAGTTTGCCCACCGTCTTATTGTTTTTCTGTGATTCTTCATTTATCTGCAGGGTGATTTTTTGCACAGCTTCTTCCAGTTTATTTTGTTTCTCCTGGTAACCGGCAATTTCATTTTGCGTCTCCAGTGTTTTGGTTTTATAGTATTCCATCATCTTCATCAGTTCTGACACACTAAGGCCGGTTTGGGTGCCACGTATTTCGCGGTTGGCTTTCAGCAGGTCCAGCAATTCATTATCGGTTTTCAGCATTACCTGTATGCGGGCAATGTCTTTATGAAGAATGTCCAGCGAGTCTTCCAACTTTTTTACCATGGCAGATTTTGCTGCCGGCTTTAAATAATCAGTAGAAAATTCAACAGATAGAATAGTGATTTTCTCATCTGCCCCAATCTGCACACTGTTAATATCCAGCCCGTTGCTGAGGCCTTCTATCAGCAGTTCGTTATTGCCCTGTTTTACGGTGGTTCTTGCCGTGTGCGTAAGTTCTGCGCCGGAGCGGTACACGGTGGCTGATTTTAACACAGCAGGCACGATGATTTTTTCGTCTCCTGCAAAAAGCAGGGTTTGCGAAAGCAGGATTGCAATGGCAAGCGTACTTATTTTGTTCATAAAAGACTTATTTATTGACTGATGCAGGAGTTCAGCAGATTACATAATGCCGATTGAACGGTATTTTTTCGCACAGCGGCCGCAGAGAAAAGGAGCACGCCGGGCAACTCACCGGTCGGTACCGAAGTTCAGACCGGCATTCAGCAAGATCGAATAAAGACCAGGATTAGCAGCTGTTTAGAAATGGTCTGTCTGATTTGAGTAAATCTTAAAAAAAGTGGCTGGTGAGACACCAGGCCACGGTGGTCTGCCGCTATTGGTGTTTTCACCATAGCGAAATGGGCTAAGGGGGCAAACGAGAGAAGGCGCTAAGCAGGCTTGGTTTGGCAGGGCGCTGAAAAGAATTACTGCTGTACAAGTGAGTGACACAACAATGCTAAATAGCAGTACTAATGCTGGTGCCAAAAAATCTTTAACCGATAGCAGCAGCATTTTCATTCCGGTCTGAGCTTCGGTGCCGACCGGAATGAAAAAATCCCTGCTGTAATTAAACAGCAGGGATTTTATGGCTCACAGCTCAAGGCTGTCAGCTCACCGCTTACTTGTAAAGCAGCTCATAATATTCATTGGCCATGCGGTTGCTTTCAAACTGGATGCGTACGTCGCGCATACCATTTTTTACCACCTGGCGCCAGGTTTCGTAATTATCGTAATACAGTGGCAGTATTTCGTTTTCAAGTATCTCGTACAATTTGTTCAAATCGTATTCATCCTGCTGCTGTACATGCATATTGGCGTAATCTGCTTTGGGTACCACAAAGCCGTTATTGCCATGGTTTACAAATTCGGGTATCCAGCCATCATCTGTAGAAAAGTTTACAGCGCCGTTCATGGCAGCTGTCATACCGCTGGTGCCGGAAGCCTCGCGCGGTACGCGTGGATTGTTTAACCAGCAGTCGGCCGCCTGTTTCATTCTTTTGGAAAGGCCCAGTTCGTAACCAACTACCACTGCCACGTTTTTATAGCCCCGGCTTAAATGCACCAGGTGATTAAAATCGTTAATGGCCGGGTAGTCCATGGGGTAGGGTTTACCACCCCAGATAATCTGTACCGGGTATTTGCTGTTGCTGGTAAGTTTGTTGAAACGCTCAATATCTCTTGTAATCAGTTCTGCCCGTTTATACCCTGCAAAACGGCGTGCCCAAACAATGGTAAATACATTGGGGTCGAACAGTTTGCCGGTTTGATCGGCCACAATTTCAAAAGCCCTTTTCTTCAGGTATTTTTTGCGATCATCGAACCAGACATCGTCCTGTTTTTCCATTTTAGCGTACAGCTGCTTGTCTGCCCAGTAGTGGTAGTTCTGCGCGTTGGTGATGGAGATAATGGGGCAAACGCCTTCATATTTGCTCCACATGGCCCTGGATACATGCCCATGCAGCTGAGATACCCCATTGGCCAGCTTGGCAAAGCGCAGTGCTACCAGCGAGTGGTTGAACTGGTCATCTGCCATACCTGTCAGTTTCCTGGTTTCATCCAGGCTGAGGCCGCAGAAATAACTCATTTTATGGCAGAGATAGATATCGTGTTTCTCGTTGCCGGCTTCTTCCGGTGTATGCGTGGTAAACACCAGGCGCTTTTTTACTTCGCTGATGTTTTTATTAAACTTCTGGTATAAGTAAAACGAAGCGCTGATGGCATGTGCTTCATTCAAATGATAGAGTTCGGGGTTGAAGCCGATTTCATCCATCAGTTTGGCACCGCCTACACCCAGCAAAATAAACTGGGCTACTTTGGTGGCCACATTGGCATCGTATAAGCGGTGGGTAATGGTTTGCGAAACGTAGTCGTTTTCGGGCAAATCAGTACTCAGTAAAAACAGGGGAGCGCTTTTAAAAGTTTCCGGGTTCAGGTAAAATACTTTTACCCATACCGGGTGTTCGTGAATGTTTACCTGGAACTTGATGCCGGTATCTTCCAGGAAGCTGGCATTTTTTTCCATCCAGGTAACCTGCAGGGTCTGGTCCTGGTTGCGTGCCTGGTCGTAATAACCGTATTTCCATAAAATACCTATGCCCACCAGGTTTTGTTTCAGCTCATACGCACTGCGCATGTGGCTGCCCGATAGGAAGCCCAGGCCGCCGCTGTAAATTTTAAGGGGTTGATGCACTGCAAACTCCATGGAGAAGTAGGCAATCTTTTTTGAATAACGTTCGTCCGGGGTGTAGGGTACTTTAAATTTTTTAAAATTCATATGAATGATGTTCTTTAACAATGTGTAAAGGGTACGCAAATTAACGGTAAAAAGTTAAAACAATTGTATTGTGTTTAAGATGCTGACTATCATCAAAAAATGGATATAAATACCTTTGAATGTTAAACGGAGCTCCTTTTGGCCGTTTCTATGGCTTGCTGGCTTTAGGGCCTGCTTTGGCAGCGGGTTTGGTGGAATTTTTAACAGCTTTTGGCTGGGGCTTTCTTACAAAACTGCCTTCAAAAAAACATTTGATGTCGCGATGGGCGCCACAGCCTTCTTCATGAAGGGAAACGGTATTGCCGGAAAAGCTGAGGGTAAGTTCGCATTGGTCGCCCGACTGGCGGTAAATGGCCTTGCCGGGTCCTGTAATTTTGGCCTCTCCTTTCAACTCGCCTTTGCAGCCACCGTTTTCGTTTTCAAAATGAACAAATATCATCAGTTCGCCAGGTTTTTTACTATCGCGCACCGATACCATGTTCAGCCGGTTCTGCATATAATCGCCGGACAATTTGTTTTTCCTGGGCAGGGTATCTATTGGGTTGAGCAGTTCTTTTTTGGTATCTGTTTCATTTGACTCTGTAAGTATTATGGCAAACGCATCTGCGCCGCTGATAAAAGCATAGGCCGCCTTCTTATACACCAGGTGCCCGTCAGCCGCCTTGTATTCTTTATTGGTAGTAATGGAATAGCGGTTATCCATCACCGCAGTTTGCTCAGTAGCACTGTTATTGTCGGGCACCAGCAGGGGCATACCGGCCACAAATTTATTGTCTTTGTTAAATACCAGCACGTAAGCTGCTTTTGCAGACGGGCTGATGGCTTTCAGCAGCAGGTAGGTCTCTTTGTTTTTAACGGTTACTTTCCCCAGGGGGTAGCATTTTGGTTTGCCGTTTTTTCCAAAAACGCCGTGCAGCAGGGTGTCCGGTAACAGGCCGGTAAATGTTTTATAGCTGATAAAAGATGTATCATTTTTGTTAACGCGGAAAGACGAATCTGCTACGGTGTACGGCAGTTTTACCTCATCAAAGAATTCAATAAAATCACCGGTGCTGATGGGTTCATCGCCCGATAGTTGTTTCTTTTTACCCTTACAGGCCAGCGCCAGCAATGGCAACAGGAAGATAAGCATCCATTTTTTCATAAATAACCCGGTGTTAGCGGCTAAAATAGGCATTTTGTATGAACCCGTTGTCTGAACCCTGATTTATGTGATTTTGGGGATTATTATGATGGCCGGCGCAGTTATATTTTGCTATGCAGCCGGCGAGGGGGTAAACAGGGCAGGGCCAACCGGTCACAGAAATCATAAAAATCAGGCAAATCATGGTTCTGACGATCCTTTTTTTTAGATTTGTCTAAATTTTAATTTAGTCTAGATGAAATATTCTGCCAGCAAGGAAAACTATATCAAAGCTATTTTTCACCTGCAGCAGGAACAGGAGAGTGTAACCACCAATGCGCTGGCAGAGGCTTTGCAAACCAAACCGGCATCGGTAACGGATATGCTGAAAAAATTGCAAACGCAGCATTTGCTGCAATACGAAAAATACCATGGTGTAAAACTGAGCCCTGAAGGAAAAAAACTGGCCGTGCAGATTATCCGCAAGCACCGTTTGTGGGAATATTTCCTGGTAGAAAAACTGCAGTTTGGGTGGGAGGAAGTGCATGACATTGCAGAGGAGCTGGAGCATATCAGCAGTAAAAAATTGATAGACCGGCTGGATGCATTTCTTGATTTTCCCCGGACAGATCCACATGGCGATCCTATACCGGATATACACGGCAAAATGCCTGCCCTGCGGCAATCTGCGGTGAGTGATATGCCGGTAAACAGCAGCGGTATTGTAAACGGCATCAGTGATCAGTCGGCCGATATGCTGGAACTGCTGAAGCATAAAAACATACAACTGGGCACAAGACTTGAAGTAAAAAGAAAATTTGAAGTGGATGGTTCGGTGGAAATAAAAATACGCAACCAGCAGCCGGTGAACATCAGTCAGCATGTAGCAAAAAATTTATTGGTAGC
>JANPGT010000061.1:0-6586 GCA_031424135.1 Chitinophagaceae bacterium | reverse complement strand
TGCAATACCTATAACGGCGGCGGACAATCCAATGGCGCCACCTGCTTCACCTGCCCTGCCCCCAACCCTGCAGCCCCACCACCCTATTCTTCGCTGTTTTATCAAACGCCTTACAGTGGTTCAAATCCATTGGGGCTGGACGCTGCTATTGATCCGAAAACAGGTGTTATTTCAGGCATTGCACCGACGCTCTCAGGGCAATATGTGGTTACCGGCTGCATCTATGAATACCGGCAGGGCAAGCTGATCAATGTACACCGCAAAGACATTCACCTTTCTATATCTGACTGCAACCCGCTGAACGCATTTTTAAAACCCAACTACGATTACTGCGATGATTTTTTTGTATCGTTTAAAAACGAACAGACCAACCCGGCGGGCTCTGTATACATCTGGAAATATGGCGACGGAACAAAAGCAGATACCTCTTTGGATCCGTTGGGCCTGGTACAGCACCAGTTTGCTGATACAGGCACTTATACCATCAGCCTGAAAGTAATACTGGCCGGCCAGTGCCTCGATTCAACTACCACCCTGGCAAAAGTGTATCCCGGGTTTTATCCCGGCTTTATTGTTACCGGATCCTGCATACTCAACCCCCTGCAGTTTACAGATACCACTAAAACAAGATATGGTTTCGTAAACGCCTGGAGGTGGAATTTTGGGGACGAGACCACACAGTCAGACACTTCACATACACAGACGCCCACCTGGAAATTCAGTACCAAAGGCACTAAAACGGCCGAACTGATTGTACAAAGCAATAAGGGTTGCATAGACACGGTGTCGGTAGATTTTGAGGTAAAAGACAAACCGCTGATTGCCCTGGCTTTTAAAGACACATTAATATGCAGTAACCTGCCCATACAGGATACCCTGATGCTGCAGGCCAGCGGCCTCGGCAATTTTTCGTGGACCCCGCTTACCAGGATTATCAATGAAAATACCGCTACCCCGCTGGTATTCCCTACCAATACCACGCTCTACCAGTTACAGTTAAACGAAAACGGCTGTATCAATTCAGATACCGTAAGGGTAAGGGTGGTAGACCATGTAACGCTGGATGCGGGGCCAGACAGCACCATTTGCCTGACAGATGCCATTACCCTGCACCCCTCTACCAATGCACTGGCTTATTCCTGGAGCCCGGCCGCGGATTTTAATAACCCCAAACTGAGAAACCCGCTGGTTACCCCTTCCGGCACTACTACCTACCAGTTGCTGGGCAGCATTGGCAAATGCAGTGCGGCAGATAATGTAACCATACGCACGGTTCCTTACCCAACTTCCAATGCCGGCAGGGATTCGGCTATCTGTTTTGGAGATACTGCCCGCCTGAATGCAACCATAACAGGCTCCACATTCACATGGACGCCGGTTGCCAGCCTTATCAATCCCAATACACTCAGTCCCCTGGCACACCCGGTTGCCAGCACCAGCTATATCCTGGCGGTATACGATGTGCTGGGATGTCCAAAACCAAAATTTGATACCGTAGTGGTGACTGTAAGGCCGCCCATTATAGCAGCTGCAGGCGCAGATACGGCTGCCAGCGTTGGCCAGCCCCTTACGCTGAAGGCCACTGGCGCCCCGCTGTTTTTATGGACGCCCCCGGATTTCCTGGACCAGGATAACATACAATCGCCCACCGCCGTATTCATCAACAGCGGTGTGTACAGCTATGCGGTTAAAGTGTATACCGCAGAAAACTGCTTTGCTATAGATACCATACGTATTAAAGTGTATCAAACGGCCCCAGATATATTTGTGCCCAATGCGTTTACCCCGGGCGGAACCCAGAACACGGTGTTCCGGCCCATTACAGTGGGTATTTCGCGCCTGGATTATTTCCGCGTCTACAACCGCTGGGGCCTGATGGTCTTCAGCAGCACCGACGGCAGCGGCTGGAATGGCAGCTATGCGGGCAAACCCCAGCCTTCTGCCACTTATGTGTGGGTGGTACAGGGGCATGATTATACAGGTAAGAAAATCTCCAAAAAGGGCACCATGGTATTGATACGCTAGCGTTGCCGTAATCTGCAAATCAATTGATAAGCAAGCAATTACAATTTTCCGGTTTTTTACAGGAAAGCTGTTTATCTTTAGACGACACCCATTCATCGAAAATTCCGGAACGCACTTTGCATTACCCGCAATGATATAGTACTTTAGTCTCCGGTACTTAATCCGTCATCCTGTTAAAACCCTTAATATGAAAGGCTACCTGGTAAAATTCAGTTTTCTGTTGGCATTGGCTGCTGCTTCACTCACCGCTGCAGCGCAGGATGATGTTATACGCCTGGAGAACTGTATGAACGATTCTTACAAGCCACAGATAGACAGCCTTAAACAATTATTCTTTGCACAAGGCTATGAAGTAGTTCGTGAAGCTTCCGTTAAAATGGAAAGTGAATACGAATTGCCGATTGTGTTACCGCTTACCCAGGGTGCCTGGTATCAATTTGTTTTTATTGGTGATCCTTCCTCAAGATTATACGAGGTGCGCATGTACGACTGGAACGAAAAACAGGTAGTATACAAACGCCACCAGTGGGGCGACGTAGACGGCAATATTATCAGCTATCCTTATGTTTCCCAATTTACAGAATACCACCTGATTAAACCCGTACAGGTAAACAAACAGAAAAAGAAGGGTCTTTGCGGCTATGTAATGCTGCTGAAGAAAGTTAAATAAGATTCTTTTTACTGCCCCGTTCAGTTTGTGCTGCCTTGTACACTGCAGCGCCAATTATTTTATTAAATCTTTAAGACTTCTGCCTGCATCCTTTTACAGGCGTTTGACGTTATTATTTTAAATTCATTGCATGATGTTTAAATTGGTAACGGCGTTTGTATTTTCAACCCTGCTTTTCACAGGCGGGCACAAAGAAAGCAACAGCATACAATGGGAGGCTTCGCGCAGGCTGGCCTGGGATGATTTTAAAAGCGATCCTGATGACAATTCTTCCAACGCTGCACTCACCAGTTCTACCCTCAGCTTTAAATACAACTACGATTCTGAAAAAGGATTCAACTATACCATTGCCTGCCTGTTTGAGAAAAACAGTTCCTGGGGTAAGGTAAAAACAGACTATATACTATCCCACGAGCAGGGGCATTTCGATATTGCTGAAATTTGTGCAAGAAAACTCAACAGAACGGTAAAGGCGTATTCTTTTAACAAGGCCACCGCCCAGAAAGATGTGCCTGCCATGTACCAGAAAATAATGAAGGATTTAGTGGCCCTGCAAAACCAGTACGACAGCGAAACAGATTTCAGCCGCGATAAAGAAGAACAGGCCGCCTGGAAAATAAAAATCAATAATGAACTGGAACAGCTGAAGGCCTATGCCAATTACCATTAAGGCAGGCCTTCATAATGCAAAAAATTAAACCCCTACTACAAAATGCCGCAGCATCAGAGAAACTTCGCCGTATAACTGGTTTTGCATTTTTTAAGATCCGCCGGTACACCGGCAAAAACTATATTACCACCGCCCGATCCGGCTTCGGGGCCCAGGTCAATTACCCAGTCGGCACTTTTAATAACATCTGTATTGTGTTCAATTACCAGTATGGAATGTCCCTGCTCAATCAAGGCATTAAAAGACGCCAGCAGTTTCTTTATATCATGAAAATGTAACCCGGTAGTAGGCTCATCAAATATAAAAAGAATATGCCCCTGCGCTCTTCCCTTGCCCAGGAAGGAAGCCAGTTTTACCCTCTGTGCTTCACCGCCGGAAAGCGTATCTGAAGACTGGCCCAGTTTGATATAGCCCAGCCCCACATCCTGCAACGCTTTGATTTTGCTGACTACGTCTTTTTCAGTGGCAAAAAAAGCAATGGCATCGTCTACACTCATCTCCAGCACATCATAGATACTCTTTTCCTTATAGGTCACTTCCAGTACTTCGTCTTTAAAACGCTTGCCGCCGCAAACCTCGCAGGTTAAATGCACATCTGCCAGGAACTGCATTTCTACTACCTGTTCGCCCTCACCCTTGCAGGTATCGCAACGGCCGCCGTCTACGTTAAAAGAAAAATGTTTGGGCAGAAAGCCGCGCATTTTGCTCAGGGGCTGGCTTGAATACAGCTCCCTTATTTCATCGTATGCTTTGATATAGGTAACCGGATTACTGCGCGAGGATTTTCCGATGGGGTTCTGATCTACCATTTCTACCTGGCTCAGGTAGTCAATATCACCGGTAATGGCTTTAAAACTGCCAGCTTTATCAGCTGTTTCACCTTTTAGTTTTCTCAATGCCGGGTAAAGAAGCTGTTTTACCAGTGTTGTTTTACCACTGCCGCTTACGCCGCTAACAACACATAGCAGGTTCAGCGGAAATGCCACATCAATATTTTTCAGGTTGTTCTGCCGGGCGCCTACAATCTTTATCTGGCTGTTCCACTTGCGCACCTGCTTAGGGGCAGCTATAAACATTTCACCCTTCAGGTATTTGCCCGTAAGGCTTTTTTCATTGGCAATTAATTCATCATAGTTGCCGGTGGCTACTACTTCACCTCCCAGGTGACTGGCCAGCGGACCCATATCAATGATATAGTCTGCTTCGCGCATCATCATCTCATCGTGTTCTACCACTACTACGGTATTGCCCAGGTCGCGCAGTTCCTTCAGCACCACTATCAGCCTTTCTGTATCTCTTGAATGCAGGCCGATAGAAGGTTCGTCCAGTATATACAATGAATTGGTAAGGTTGCTGCCCAGGCTGCGGGTAAGCTGTATACGCTGGCTCTCGCCACCGCTAAGTGAATTGGCCAGGCGGTTGAGGGTAAGATAGCCCAGGCCCACATCCATCAGTGTTTTTATACGGTGATGTATTTCTATCAGTATTCTTTTGGCAATTTGTGTATCGCTTTTATCCAGCAACAGCGCATCAAACCATTGCTGCAGATCTTTTACCGGCATTTCACAAAGTTCACCAATATGCCTGCCGCCTACTTTTACGTAGAGCGCTTCTTTACGCAGGCGGTAGCCTTCACAATCGGGACAAAGTGTACGGCCACGGTACCTGGACAGCATGACGCGGTATTGCACCTTGTATAAATTTTGTTCTACTTCTTTAAAGAAATCGTCAATGCCATTTACAAATTCATTGCCCTTCCACAATGCCTGGTATTCTTTTTTGGTAAGATCAATGATGGGTGTGTGGACAGGGAAATCAAATTTCCGGGAGGCTTTTATAAACGCATCCTTCCACAAGCTCATCTTCTCTCCTTTCCAGGGGGCCACAGCACTTTCATACACGCTCAGGCGCTTGTCTGGTATCACTAAATCTTCGTCAATACCCAGCACCAGCGAGAACCCTTCACAGGTGGGGCAGGCACCAAAAGGATTATTAAAAGAAAACAAATTGGGCACAGGCTCTTCAAAAACAATTCCATCCAGTTCAAACCGGTTAGAAAAATGCAGCAGCTTTTCACCGTTTACTTCCACATATACCTCGCCCTCTCCTTCATAAAAAGCGGTATTCACAGAATCTGCCATCCGGTGTTTATCATCTTCATCAAATTCTTTTACCACCAGCCTGTCTATGAGCACATATAATTTCTTCTTTGCTGCAGGTTTCCATTTGGGATCTTCCAGTAAATCTTCTATTCTTTTTGCTTCACCATCGTACAAGCGGGAGAAACCCTTCTGCAATAATATATTCAGCTCCTCTTTTACATCGCGGTTGGTATGCTGCTTAAAAGGCACCAGCAGCAGGGCCCTGTCTCCCTGCGGCAAATTACTGATGGCATTTATGACATCGGCGGTATCATCTTTTTTTACTTCACGCCCCGAAACAGGCGAGATTGTTTTACCGGCCCTGGCGTACAACAAACGCAGGTAATCGTAGATCTCCGTCATACTGCCTACGGTAGAGCGGGGCGTACGGGTAATCACTTTTTGCTCTATGGCAATAGCAGGGCAAAGCCCTTTAATATAATCTACATCCGGCTTGTTCATGCGGGCCATAAACTGGCGGGCATAGGCGCTTAAACTTTCTGCATAACGGCGCTGTCCTTCTGCAAACAGTGTATCAATGGTGAGCGAAGATTTTCCTGAGCCAGAAACGCCCGTGACCACAATAAGTTTATTTCTCGGAATAGACACGGTTACATTTTTGAGATTATGTACCCTTGCGCCTTTGATGAGGATCGAATTGCCCAAATTGTGGAAATCTTCTGGTTTTGAAGCCGTCTTTTTTGCTGAAACTACTGCCATAAATGTAAAAAAACTATATAAAAGTATCGAAGTTTTACGATCTCTTCACGTATTAACACCCAATTATGAATTCTGTTGCAATATTTCTTTTTGAAAAGGTTTTTTTTTTGAAAAAAGTACTATTTTCGAAAGACCAATAAAACACTATGATTAAACCTTTAAAAAACACCCGCCTATAGCAAATATATACTTCGCTAGTTAATTTTTCCCAACACGCACTGTACATCTTAACCAATATCCAATAATTTTTTAAAACCCGTAGAAGTTTATGAAATCACTCTGCAAAAACACAGATCATGAATTGATCCATTCATTCATGGATGGAGACATGAATGCCCTTGAAACGCTGGTTGTGCGTCA
>JANPGT010000060.1:0-5611 GCA_031424135.1 Chitinophagaceae bacterium | reverse complement strand
CTACGCCTATCAGGGCGGCTGGGGTGTCGGCGGCGCGGCGCTGCATTACTTCGCCAACTTCCCGCGTTATCTGCCGAACGACTTCAAGGTCAAAAGCGAATATGGCAAAGGCCTCGACTGGCCGATCAACTATGCCGATATCGCGCCGTATTACGACAAGGTCGCGGCCGAGATCGGCGTCTCCGGTGATGCCAAGGCGGAAGAGATCTGGCGGCCGAAGGGCGAGGCCTATCCGATGCCGCCGATGAAGACGTTCCGCCATGGTCAGGTCTGGCTGAAAGGTCTGGAAGCCAACGGCATCCTAAGGATATTTACGCTGGATGGCAGGTTGTTGAAGCAATGGACCGCTACAGGCAGCAGCCTGCTGGCAGACCTGGGAGGTATGGCAGGTGGTATGTATATTGTCACCTGGTCAAACCATGGCAAAACAATGCAGCGGCAGCTGGTGAAACAGTAACTGCCATGGCCGTTGCTGCACCTGCTGCAGGGCGGCCGGGCTGAAATCAATTATACAAAAACGTCCTGCGTTGCAGGGCGTTTTTTTGTAGGTGCCCGCCTGCGGCCGGGAAGACAGTATCTTTAGTTCGTTTATTAATACGAACTTTTAAAAAATTCGTTTAATAATACGAATTATTAAAAAGTTCGTATATTTATACGAATTACAAAAAATACTGTATATTTGCTGCAGTTAATTTTCAGGTATGGCAATACAGGCAGTACTTACCGGCGATATTGTAAACTCTACACGGCTGGGCCCGGCAGCAGAAAAAAAACTGTTAAAGACCCTGTCGGGCGTGTTGCTGGCTTACCGGTACGAATTTTACCGGGGAGACAGCTTCCAGGCATATATAAACGATGCGGCAGCGGCGCTGACTGCCGCCCTGCTTTGCCGGGCGGCGGCCATTGGTATTGCGGGAGCGGTCCCTGCAGATGTACGCATCAGCATCGGCATCGGTAAAACCAGGCCGCCCGGAGATTTGCTGGGCAGTTCCGTGGGCGAAGCCTTTGTATTATCTGGCAGGGCATTTGATGAATTGGCGGGGCAGGGCAGCCGGCTGGTAATTGCCAGTAACAATGCCCTGGCCAATGGCGGCTTGCAGGTAATTGCAGACTATATCGACACTATATTTAAAGAAATGACGGGTAAGCAGGCCCTGGTTATTTTTGAACTGCTGAAAGGTGCCGCACAGCAGGAGGTGGCCGCAAAACTGAAGAAGTCAAAAAGTACTATCCATCAGCATGTAACGGCCGGCAGGTGGCGCGAAATTGCAAGACTTATACAGCAATACATAAACATCGTTAACCAATTATCATGAGTATAGCCAGCATATGGTTCATTAAACTGGTATTGTCACACTTGCTGACCGACTTTATACTGCAGCCAAAAAGCTGGGTAGAAGACCGGCATACAAAACATTTCGCTTCCGGAAAATTATACCTGCACGGTTTGGTAACCGCCTTGCTGGCCTGGCTGATGATGGGGGCCCAATACTGGTTAACAGCACTTGTAATACTGGTAACGCATACACTGATCGACGGCTGGAAATCTTACCGGAAAAGAACGGTACTGTATTTTATGATTGACCAGTTGCTGCATTTGCTGATAATAGCCGGTAGCTGCTGGGTATTGTTTATTAAGTGGACCGATGTGCAAACAGCCTGGCAGCAGCTGAACGCCACTGCTGATACATGGAAAATCATCACTGCTTTTGTTTTTGTTACCACACCCGCCGGTATCCTGATAGGGCAGCTTACCCAGCAATGGCGCGATAAAATTACCGGTGCAGAAAGCCTTGCCAATGCCGGCAAATGGATCGGTATCGCCGAGCGTATCATTATTCTCATTTTTGTATTGTATGGCCAGTTTTCTGCCATTGGGCTGCTGGTGGCAGCCAAGGGCATCATACGCTTTAATGAAAAAGACCGGCAGGAAATTAAAACAGAATACCTGGTGGTGGGCACATTGCTGAGCATCGGCCTTGCCATCATTACGGGCTTGCTGACAAAATTGTAGGCAGCCAGCCGTGTACACGACCGGCAAACACTGTCCGACCGGTGCACATAACATGGCTTTCATCAAGAAATAAGGTCGTATTGAATTTTATGGCAGTCAAACTACCGTTTTCTGGTTCTTTTTGTTATGTTTATAGCCCTAAGTAATAAAACCTAACCGCCCCCGATGAGCTTGCGCCATCCCTGCTTTTGTATTGCATTGCTATTGCCTGTAAGTTTTTTGATCCCTGTTCAAGGCAGGGCACAGAAAGACAGTACTGCCAAAAAGAATCACTTGCTGGTATTGCCGGTAATAGCCAGGTCTATTGAAACCAGCTGGTCTTTTGGTACCGCTATTTCGGCTACTTTTCATGTCAATAAAAAAGACAGTCTTATCCGCACCTCCAATCTGCAGGGCCTGGTACTATATTCTTTAAAAAAACAGTTTATTGCTGCTGTAAATGGCACCATTTATTTTCCGGGAGAAAAATACATTCTCAGCCAGCAATTGTCGTACAGTTTTTTCCCCGACAAGTTCTGGGGGCTGGGTAAAATGGCGCCCGATAGTAATGCGGAATCGTACGATTTCCGGCAGTTTTACCTGTACCTGCATGGCCAGAGAGCATTGGCACAGCACCTTTTTATTGGGGCTTTGTATGAATACCAGCGGCTGATGAAAGTAGACTATACACCAGGCGGGCTGTTTGACAAAGAGAATGTAGCGGGCAGAAACGGTTACCAGGTATCCGGACTGGGCGCCAGCTTTACCTACGATACCAGGAATGAAGCGTTTGCACCAGACCGTGGCGTTTTCTTACAGGGTTCTTTTAATCATTTTGCCCGTTTCCTTGGTTCTGATTTTACTTATACCAACTATATTATTGACGTACGCAGTTTTATAAGAACCTATAAAAGGCAGGTGCTGGCGCTGCAGGCCTATGCTTTTTTAAACAATGGCAATGTGCCGTTAAGAAGTCTTGCCTCTTTTGGAGGTGCCAACAGTATGCGTGGTTATTATGATGGCCGCTACCGCGATAAAGACCAGGTGGTGTTGCAGGCAGAATACCGGGCGCCTTTGTACCGGCGCCTGGGAGCGGTTGTTTTTGGGGGCGTGGGTAATGTGAGCCATAACTGCGGTTACCTGTCTACCAAGGCACTGAAATACTCATACGGGGGAGGCCTGCGCATCGCACTCACCAGGTCCGACAGGCTTAACCTGCGGCTGGATTATGGCGTAAGCAGGGGTGGAAAATCAAGTGGGTTCTATTTCCAGATAGGTGAGGCCTTCTGAGGATCTTTAAATACCAGGAACAATGCCATCCGGTAACATACATATGCAATAATGGGTGCCGCCAGTATATCGATGGTGTAATGTACATGTTGTACCAGCAGCAATACAGCAATACAGATAACAGACAGCAGCGCAAAGATTTTATCTGATCTTTTAGGAAGGCAAAGAAAA
This sequence comes from Chitinophagaceae bacterium, assembly GCA_031424135.1. Lineage (GTDB taxonomy): Bacteria > Bacteroidota > Bacteroidia > Chitinophagales > Chitinophagaceae > JACMLD01. Next base: position 2,157 of record JANPGT010000060.1, on the reverse strand, counting down.
ATAATAAATACACTGGAGGTGTGCCCCGAAAAGAAAAGATCCTTGGTGATGTATTGTTTGCCGTAAAAAAAATTGGTAAGCGGGTCTACCAGCGGTATCAGGTGAGGAGAGGGGTTTAATGGTACCAGCCAGATAGCTACTACCCTTGCCACACACACCAGCAGGTATGACCAAATCATCAGCAGGCAGAGTTGCGGCGCTTTCACCGAACGGATCATGGCCAGCAGGGTGGCGCCCCAGATAAAAACAAAAACCGGCAAAGAAACATTGTGCACCGGAATGCGGTTCAGCAGCCAATCATACAGCACAACCCCCTCCCTTTTTTCAATATGTTCAAAGAAAATATGAAAGGTAGCAAGCATGATGAGCACCAATGCCCAGCCGGTAATAAATTTTATCCTGAATAGTGGCTGCGACCAGGCTTGCGCCCAGGTATCCTGTTCCTGTGGTAAAGGCCGGGGCGGCGCGGTTTGCATAAGTGAATATAAGCGGGCTATACTTAAAGAAAGTGTTAATGGTGTTTTAAAATATTATTCTGTGTTGCGCCTCCTGTTAAAATAACTAACCTGTTAACAACAGTAAGCAGTTTTACTTATTCATTTACAGGTTAGCTATTCTCCATACTCTTTTTAATAATGCCATCTCACAAATGCCTCCATAGCCGCATAGTGCGTCAGGCCCAGCTGCTCATATAATTTGGCGGTATTGCGGTTGCGTTCTTCTGCACGCTGCCAGAACTCACGCGCATCGCTCCCCTGGAAGGGTACACTGTCTTTCTGCGACTGGTGAATGAAGATACCGAAGCGTTTTTTCAATACCTGGTCGGGGCTCATGGGGATGGCCATTTCTATTTCACTGATATCCCATTCCTGCCATGCACCCTTGTACAACCATACCCAGCAGTCTTTTACCCATTCTTCTCCGCTGGCTTTCAGGCGGCGCATACTTTCAAATACCGCATCCAGGCAAACCTTGTGGGTGCCATGCGGGTCTGCCAGGTCACCGGCGCAATATATCTGCTGTGGTTTTAATTCTTTCAGCAAATTCATGGTAATCTGCACATCTTCTTCTCCCAGGGGCTTTTTCTCAATGCGCCCTGTTTCATAAAAGGGCAGGTTCTGGAAATGGATATTTTCCTCTTTGATACCCACGTAACGGCAGGTAGCAGCTGCTTCACACCTTCTGATTAAGCCTTTGATGGCACGTATTTCTTTGGTGTCCATCTGGTTCGATTTTTTGGAGCGCAGAAAATCCCCGGCTTCCTGCAGAATGGCCTGTGATTGCTTGCTGTCTATTCCAAACATGTTTTCAAAGCCTACCGCAAAATCAAGAAAACGCGTCACAAACTCATCGGTAACGGCAATATTGCCGCTGGTCTGGTAGGCTACGTGTACATCGTGCCCCTGGTCGTGCAGGCGCATAAAGGTGCCGCCCATGCTGATAATATCATCATCTGGGTGTGGCGAAAAAATAATACAGCGTTTGGGATAAGGGCTCATCCTCTCCGGGGGATTGGGCAACGGTGTACTTTTGCCACCAGGCCATCCCGTTATACTGTCGCGCAGCATGTAAAACACCTGCATATTAATTTCATAAGCATCGCCTTTTTCTACCAGCAGATCACTGAGGCCATTGTCATTATAGTCTTTGCTGGTAAGGCTGAGTACCGGTTTATTTAATTTAAGCGCCATGCTTACCACGGCTTTTTTAAGCATGGTGGGCGACCAGTCGTACTCACCCGTAAGCCAGGGGAATTTAAAACGGGTAAGTTCAGAAGCGGCTATTTCGTCCAGCACAAAAGTAGTGTCGTTGTGCTGCTGCAGCAATGAAGCCGGAATTTGTTCAGTTACCGGTCCTTCTACCGAGTCTTTGATTACCGGTGCTTTCATCTGGCCCCATGCCATCAGCAGAATGCGCCTGGCTTTCATAATAACGCTGATGCCCATGGTAATGGCCAGCCTGGGTACATTGGAAATATTCTGGAATTCATGTGAGTTGGCGATACGGGTAGAGTTTTCCAGCGGTACCAGTCTTGTTTTTGAGAAAAGGCTGGACATGACGTGCTCGATGTAGTGCTTGCCGTTGATGCCCAGGTAGCGGTCGTCCACGTAGACGCAGGTGCCGCGGGCCCACACGAGGCGGCCGGAGCCGTTACGG
>JANPGT010000059.1:0-1533 GCA_031424135.1 Chitinophagaceae bacterium | reverse complement strand
TATTCATCTGCCCCTTATAAAAACTAAAAACCCTTCGTAGCAGAAGGGTTTTTAGTTTTTATATTGATGATAATCATCAGCTCATATAACTTTCCTTCGGTTCGCAGGTGCAGATAAGATTGCGGTCGCCATGTGTATTGTTGATCCGGGAAACGCTGGGCCAGAATTTGTTTTTTACAGTGTAAGCCAGCGGGAAGGCTGCGGTTTCACGTGTGTAGGGCTGGTTCCATTCAGTACTGCAAACGGTCCACTGGGTATGCGGGGCATTTTTCAGCGGGTTGTTTGTTTTGTCTGACTGTCCGTTTTCAATGGCTTTTATTTCTTCGTAAATGCTGATCATTGCATCACAGAAACGATCCAGCTCAGCTTTGTCTTCGCTTTCTGTCGGCTCAATCATTATGGTACCTGGCACCGGGAAGCTCATGGTAGGTGCGTGAAAACCATAGTCTATCAAACGTTTTGCCACATCTTCGGCCTCAATACCTGCGGTGATTTTGAAAGGGCGGAGGTCTACTATAAACTCATGCGCACAGGTACCATTTTTGCCAAGGTATAAAATAGGATAATGTTTTTCCAGCCTTGCCCGCATGTAGTTGGCATTCAGTATTGCATATTCTGTTGAACGCTTCATGCCCTCTGCACCCAGCATTTTTATATAGGCATAACTGATCAGCAATATAGAGGCAGAGCCGTAGTTGGCCGAGGATACAGCGCCTTGTTCTGCACCATTATTTGCGGATGAAACATGTCCTGGCAGGTAGGGTTTTAATTTGTCGTTTACACAAATAGGACCAACGCCGGGGCCACCGCCACCATGTGGTATGGCAAAAGTTTTATGCAGGTTAAGGTGGCAGACATCCGCACCAATCATACCGGGTGAAGTCAGTCCTACCTGTGCATTCATGTTGGCACCATCCATGTATACCATGCCGCCGTTTTCATGTATGCTGTTACAGATATCAATAATACTTTCCTCAAATACTCCGTGTGTAGAAGGGTAGGTAACCATCAGCGCAGACAGGCTGTCTTTGTATTGTACCGCTTTTGCTTTCAAATCTGCCACATCTATATGTCCGTCTTCATCGCTTTTTACCACTACCACTTTCATACCCGCCATCACTGCACTGGCGGGGTTGGTGCCGTGGGCAGAGATGGGAATCAACACCACGTTGCGGTGTGCGTTGCCGTTAGCGATATGGTAATCGCGGATGGCCAGCAATCCTGCATATTCTCCCTGCGCGCCGCTATTGGGCTGCAGGCTGCAGGCGGTAAAGCCGGTTATCTGGCATAAATAATCACTCAGTTCATCTGTTATCTGTTTGTAACCGGTGGCCTGGTCAGCAGGTACAAATGGATGCAATCCGCCAAAGGCCGGCCAGCTTACCGGTATCAGTTCTGTAGCAGCGTTCAGCTTCATGGTGCAGCTGCCCAGCGATATCATGGAAGTATTCAGTGACAGGTCTTTATTTTCCAGGAATTTGATATACCGCATCATCTGGCTTTCGCTGTGATGGGTATTGAATACCGCCTGTG
>JANPGT010000058.1:0-2727 GCA_031424135.1 Chitinophagaceae bacterium | reverse complement strand
ACAATATCTGCGTGCTGCGCCAGGTAAGAGTCCATATTCCCGGCCAGGGCAATTAAAGTATTGCCAAAATTCTTGACCAGGGGTACCAGCACCTTGATTTCGGGGCTGTTGCCGCTTTTGCTGATGACCATTACCACGTCTGCCGGCTGAATCATGCCCAGGTCGCCATGTATGGCGTCTGCCGCGTGCATGTACAGCGAAGGGGTGCCGGTGGAATTAAACGTGGCCACCATTTTCTGGGCAATGATGGCACTTTTGCCAATACCGCTGATAACCAGCCTTCCATTGCATTGGAACACCCTTTCCACCGCCTTTACAAAATCCGCAGTCAGCAGGGTTTGCAGGCGGGCAATGGCATCGGCTTCCAGGCCAATGGTACGTTTAGCGGTAGCAAGTATGGTGTTTTCGTTCATTTTCAGCGGCCAAAGTTAGCAGTTTCGGCGCATCTGCCTACCAATAACTACGGAGCACAGGAGGTTTTTCAAGGAGTCAAAGGAGGCCTTGCCGCGCCAAAGGGTTATCGTCAAAATCATACCCATCTGCTAATCATGCAAATCATAGTTCAGACAATTTACCACGGAGGCACAGGGCTTCACGGAGGTTTTTAACTATTTCCCTGATTGTGATAGCAGGAAGTCAATTCAAAGCGGTCTGGAGGCGTCATTAATGCCCGGCAAAAAAGCCCCGTGTTCCTCCCTGTCCCCGGCCGCCGTGGTTCCGCCGCCGAAAGAAAACGCCTGCCAGTGCCCGATTTAACAAGATTTCCGATTGAAAAACCCTCATTTTTTGTTACCTTCGCCCACCTTAAAAATATGCCGAAATCCGCATCCCGCCTGTTTATCAGCGTAACTGCACTGGGGGTAAATTTATTACGGACCGTTCGGCATTTTTAAGTATCTTAATATGTATTGTTTTTAACCCTGTGTGAAAGAAAATCAACGAGCATCATGGCTACAAGTTCTTCCAAAACAAAATCTACCGCTAAAGCAGCTGCGAAACCAGCCGCTGTAAAAACCAATAAAACCGCCACCGCAAAAACAAAGTCGAAAATTGATTTGCTGCAGCCCCTGCAGGAATATTTCGGCCTTGATTCTTTCAGGGGCGAGCAGGAGGAAATCATCCAGTCTTTACTTTCCGGCACCGATACTTTTGTAATTATGCCCACCGGCGGCGGCAAAAGCCTGTGCTACCAGCTGCCCGCCATGATCAGCGAAGGCGTGGCCATTATTGTTTCTCCCCTGATAGCACTCATGAAAAACCAGGTAGACCTGGTACGCAGTTACAGCACCAGCGACGCCGTAGCGCATTTCCTGAATTCTACCCTCAATAAAAAAGAAATAAAAGAGGTGCACGACGACCTGAAATCGGGCAAAACAAAAATGCTCTACGTAGCACCGGAAACCCTGACCAAGGAAGACAACCGGGCCTTTTTCAGCGATTTGACCATTTCCTTTTTCGCCGTAGATGAAGCGCACTGTATTTCAGAATGGGGACACGATTTCCGCCCGGAATACCGCCGCCTGCGCGAGATGATGAACGTTATCAATCCAGACATACCGGTAATAGCCCTCACGGCTACCGCTACCCCAAAAGTGCAGAGTGATATTGTAAAAAACCTGGAACTGCGTAAACCCAGAATATTTATTTCTTCCTTTAACCGCAGCAATCTTTACTACGAAGTGCTGCCCAAGATTAAGAAAGAAGATACCCTTAAAAGCATCGTTCGCTACATTGTTACCAATAAAGGCAAAAGCGGTATCATTTATACCCTCAACCGCAAAACCACCGAAGAACTGGCCGAGCTGCTGGTCTCTAACGGCATCAAGGCCGTGGCCTACCATGCGGGGCTTGACAGTAAGCTGCGCGCCACCCGCCAGGATCTCTTCCTGAAAGAAGATACCCAGGTAATTGTGGCCACCATCGCTTTTGGTATGGGCATCGACAAGCCGGATATCCGTTTTGTGATCCACTTCAACATCCCTAAATCAATAGAAAACTATTACCAGGAAACCGGGCGCGCCGGCCGTGACGGACTGGAAGGAAAATGTATTCTGTACTATTCTCATAAAGACGTTAGCAAGCTGGAGCACCTGATGCGCGATAAGCCGCTGACCGAACGCGAGGTAGGCGCCCAGCTGATCAATGAAACCGTGGCTTATGCAGAAAGTGGTGTCTGCCGCCGCAAGACCCTGATGAGCTATTTTGGCGAAACTTATGGCGATGAAAACTGCGGCAGCTGCGACAATTGCCTGCATCCCAAAGAAAGGGTGGAAGCCAAAGACGATGCCGTGAAGGTATTGAAAGTGGTAAGGGCCCTGGATGAGCGTTTTGCTACCGATTATACTGTAAATATTATTGCCGGCAGGGTGACACCCCAGGTGCTGATGTACCGGCACGAGCAGCTGAAAGACTTTGCTATCGGTAATGATCAGCCGCACCATTATTGGAACTCGCTGGTGCGCCAGATGCTGTTGGAAAACCTGCTCAGCAAAGACATTGTAGATTATGGTGTATTAAAAATCACCAAACAGGGTGAGGCGTTTGCAAAGAAGCCCAAGAGCTTCCCGATTGTAATGAATAACCTGTTTGAAGAAGCCAATGCAGATGATGAGGAAGCTGAACCCGTTACAGAAACAGCCGCTGCGGATGATAAATTGTTTCAGCAATTAATGGACCTGCGCCTGCAGGAAGCCAAGAAAAAAGGGTTGCCGCCATTTGTTATTTTCC